>JAFQZS010000013.1 GCA_017405765.1 Clostridia bacterium | reverse complement strand
CGTTCACAGAGGGCCAGACCGAGCCGCGCCGAATTTGAGAAAGCCTCGTCGCCTACGGCTCCTCGTCTTTCTCAAATTCGCACATATAACCTTCGTCATATTTTTTCGAGTGAAGTGTCACACATCATTGACGACTCTACACGGCTTATATTGTACCATATTCTTTGCAAGTTGACACGAAAGCTTTTAAAGCTTTATAATTATTTACAAAGACTTAAACGAACTTATAAGGATGTGACCTAAAATAAGCGCAAAAAAAACTTACGACAACGACTCCATATCCTCGCTTAAAGGCGCGGACCGCGTTCGCTTACGCCCCTCGGTCATCTTCGGCTCAAACGACGTTATAGGCTGCCAGCACGCAGTTTTTGAGATACTTTCAAACTCGATAGACGAAGCGAAAGAGGGCTACGGCTCCAAAATAAACGTGACAAAGCATAAGGACGGCTCTATCACGGTCGAAGACTTCGGCCGCGGCATACCGCTCGACTACAACGAGCGCGAGGGGCGCTATAATTGGGAGCTCGTTTTCTGTGAGCTTTATGCCGGAGGCAAATATAACAACGACAGCGGCGAAAACTATGAGTTCTCGCTCGGCTTAAACGGCCTCGGCGCATGCTCTACGCAATATGCCTCCGAATATATGGACGTTACCGTTTACCGCGATATGACGAAGTTCACGCTTCATTTTGAGCATGGAGAAAATATAGGCGGCCTTTCAAAGGAGCCCCAAAAAAAGAATAAAACGGGCACCCTTATAACATGGAAGCCGGACCGCGAGGTCTTTACGGATATAGATGTGCCGAGCGAATATTTCACCGACGTATTGCGCCGTCAGGCCGTGTGCAACGCAGGCATCTCGTTTACGTTTTTTGATGAATCAAAGGATGTGCCGACACAGGAGACCTTCTGCTACGAGCGCGGCATAACCCAGTATATCGACGAGATGTGCGAAGGAAGCGAGCCAATGTGCCCGACGCAGTATTATGAATGCGAGCGCATGGGACGCGACCGCGCCGACAAGCCCGACTACAAGCTCAAAATACAGTTCGCTTTCACTTTCCTTACGAGCGGAAATCATATAGAGCATTATCACAATTCAAGCTGGCTCGAATACGGCGGTTCGCCCGATCGCGCGGTGCGCTCTGCGTTCGTATCGGAGATAGACGCATACTTAAAGCAAAACGGCAAATATAATAAATCGGAGCCAAAGATTGGCTTCTCCGATATAGAGGACAGTCTTATCTGCGTAACGAACACCTTCTCGACAAATCCTTCATATGAAAATCAGACGAAGAAATCGATAAACAACAAATTCATAGCAGAGGCCATGACCGCCTTTATCCGCGAAAAGCTGATGATATTCTTTATCGAGAACAAGCCCGAGGCGGAGAAGATAACTAATCAGATACTCGTGAACAAGCGTTCGCGCGAGTCGGCCGAGCGCGCACGCCTCGACATAAAGAAAAAGCTCTCGGGCAATCTCGACATACAAAACCGCGTACAGAAATTTGTCGACTGCCGCTCAAAGGACGTATCCGTGCGCGAGCTTTACATCGTGGAGGGCGACTCCGCGCTCACCTCCTGCAAGCTGGGGCGCGACGCGACGTTCCAGGCGATAATACCGGTGCGCGGCAAGATACTGAACTGCCTTAAAGCCGACCTTGACAAGATATTCAAAAACGATATAATTACCGATCTTATAAAGGTTTTGGGCTGCGGTGTGGAAGTAAAGCTGAAGGGCAAGAACGCCGCGAGCGAGTTCGATATAAACAATCTGAGATGGAATAAGATAATAATCTGCACAGACGCAGACGTTGACGGCTATCAGATACGCACGCTTATTTTAAGCATGCTTTACCGTCTCACGCCGACGCTTATAGAAGAAGGACGCGTGTTCATTGCCGAATCGCCGCTTTTTGAGATACGAGTTGGCGAAAAATCTCTCTTTGCCTACACCGAAAAGGACAAAAGCGATATCGTAAAGAAGCTCGCCAATAAAAAGTATAAAATAATGCGTTCAAAAGGCCTTGGAGAGAACACGCCCGACATGATGTGGGAAACGACGATGTGCCCCGAAACGAGACGACTCATAAAGGTTATGCCCGAGGATAAGGACGCGACGTTTCAGATGTTCGATGTGCTTTTGGGCGACAACCTCGCGGGGCGAAAGGATTTCATCGCCGAGAACGGATATAAGTATATCGACCTCGCCGACCTGTCCTAGGAGCGCCGCAAACGAGCCTGACCGCCGGAAACGGTATGACTTGCCGAAAAGCGCTTTTATCGGACTTACGAGTTTCTTTATGTACTCGGCTCTTAACGATACGCCGGATATTATTATTTTTATTGTTTCCGGCTATCCGTCAAATGCTTCTCTGCCGTATATCATACGCCGACGAGACGCATTTGACGAATTCATTTCTCGTTTTCGACGCTCCTTCCTTTGCCGCAAACGAGCCTGACCGCCGAAAACGGTATGCCTTTCTGAAAAGCGCTTTTACAAGACTTACGCGTTTCTTACCATACTCGGCTTTTAACGATACGCCGGATTTTATTATTTTTATTGTTTTCGGCTATCCGTCAAATGCTTCTCTGCCGTATATCATACGCCGACGAGACGCATTTGACGAATTCATTTCTCGTTTTCGACGCTCCTTCCTTTGCCGCAAACGAGCCTGACCGCCGAAAACGGTGCGCTACCCTAAAAACGGTACGCCACCAAAAAAACGAGCCCGACCATATAAAACTTTAAGGAGAAAACGCCTTGAAAAAAACACCCGTAAAACATTCGCCGCCCATAGAGCAGCAGATAACCTCGACTCTTGAGAAAAACTATATGCCCTACGCCATGAGCGTAATAATATCGCGCGCCATACCGCAGATCGACGGTTTCAAGCCGTCGCACAGAAAGCTCCTTTATACCATGTATAAAATGGGGCTTTTGACGGGACAGCGCACAAAATCGGCAAACGTAGTGGGACAGACGATGAAGCTGAATCCCCACGGCGACATGGCAATATACGAAACGATGGTGCGCCTCACGGCAGACTGCGACGCGCTGCTTACGCCGTTCATCGACTCAAAGGGCAGCTTCGGCAAACAGTATTCGCGCGACATGGCGTTCGCCGCTTCGAGATATACGGAGGTAAAGCTTGCTCCCATATGCGCCGAGCTTTTTAAATATATCGACCGCGACACGGTCGATATGGTGCCGAATTACGACAACACGATGGAGGAGCCGCTGCTTTTGCCCGCGACGTACCCGAATATCCTCGTAAACCCCAATCAGGGCATAGCCGTCGGCATGGCAAGCTCGATATGCGGCTTTAACCTGGGCGAGGTGTGCGATACTACGGTAGAATACCTTAAAAACCCCGACTGCGATATAAAAAAGACGCTTGTCGCGCCGGATTTCTCCACGGGCGCACAGCTTATATACAACGAGGACGAAATAGACTCGCTCTATAAAACAGGCCGCGGCAGCGTGCGCCTTCGCGCAAAATACGTATATGACAAAAAGCAGAACTGCATCGAAGTCATAGAGATACCGTATTCGACTACGATAGAAGCCATTATGGAAAAGATCATAGACCTAGTGAAGGCCGGAAAGCTAAGAGAGATCTCCGATGTGCGAGACGAAACGGCTTTAACGGGTCTTAAGATCGCCATAGATTTAAAACGCGGCACGGACCCCGATCTGTTAATGGACAAGCTGTATAAGCTCACGCCGCTTCAGGATAATTTCTCCTGCAACTTCAATATACTTGTCGGCGCTACTCCGAGCGTGATGGGCGTGCGCGAGATACTTGAAGAATGGACTGCCTTCCGCATAGAGTGCATAAAGCGCAGGCTTTATTTTGACCTTACGAAAGCGCGCGAAAAGCTCCACCTGCTTTTGGGACTTGAAAAGATACTTCTTGACATAGACCGCGCCATCGCAATAGTGCGCAGTACCGAAAAAGACAGCGAGGTCGTGCCTAATCTCATGAAGGGCTTCGATATCGACGAGGTGCAGGCGGAATATATTGCGGAGATAAAGCTTAGGCACCTAAACCGCCAATATATACTTGAGCGCACCGGCGAAATAGAGGCCTTAAAAAAAGACATAGCCAATATGGAGGATACGCTTAGATCCAACAGCAAAATAAAGCGCATTATTATAAAAGAAGTATCAGAGGTAGCAAAGAAGTACCGCAGTCCGCGCCGCACGATGCTCATAATGGAGGACTCTGTGCGCGAATACAGCGAATCGCAGAACATAGAGGACTACCCGTGCAGCGTGTTTGTGACACGCGAAGGCTATTTTAAGAAGATAACGCCGCAGTCGCTCCGAGTCGCATCGGAGCAAAAGTATAAGGACGGCGACGAGCTTGTCTTCACCGTGCAGACTACCAACAAAGCGCACGCGCTCTTTTTTACGGACAAATACAACGTATATAAGACAAGGCTTTACGATTTTGACGATACCAAGGCCAGCGCGCTGGGCGATTATCTGCCGGCCAAGCTCTCAATGGAGCAAAACGAGAACGTCGTATTCAGCGTGATCACCGACGACGACTACTCGGGACAGCTGTTATTCTTCGATAAAAGCGGACGCATCTCGAAAATACCGCTTTCGGCATATCAGACAAAGACGAACAGAAAGAAGCTTACGGGGGCATACTGCGATAAATTCACGCTTGCGGGCGCGTATCATATCACCGAGGATGCGGACTTTACGCTGTTTTCCGACGGCGGCCGCATACTTACACTTAATTCTTCGCTTATACCCCAAAAAACGACGCGCGCATCTCAGGGCGTCATCGCCATGACGCTGAAGCCGAAAAAGCAGGTGACTCGCGCAGTGCCCGCATCCGAGGCAAAGCTTTCAGACCCTGCGGCTTACAGGGTGAGAAAGCTTCCGTCGTCGGGATTTAACATAAAGCCCGCCGACGGACCAAAGCAGCTCGAGCTTATCTGAATAAAACGGGCGCGGGACTCCCCGCGCCCCAGCGTGTCAAAAAACTCAATTTTTGGCACGCTGCAAACTTTCAAAAAAGAGGTTCCAATGCTTAAAAAACGGCGCGTCGGCGTATTTTTATACGACAGAGGCGTTTTTTAGGCATAGATGAAACCCGCCGAAAACGTAAGCTTTTCGGCGGGCAAAACAAATCGCCGAAGTATTAAGTTTTTTATTTCGCTTGTTTAAAGACATTGAAGCTTTTTAATGATTTAATGAAAAAATATGTTTTTTCATTGGTGGAGCCCTTTTTTGACAGTTTTAGGCGCGAAGACTCTCCGCGCCTTTTTTACTCCACATATATAAACTCGCTCATTGCCTCATATTTCTTTTCGCCTATTCCCGGCACAAGCATTATCTCCTCAGGCGCGTTAAAGCCGCCGTATTCCTCTCTGTAATCGATTATCTTCTCCGCCGTCGTTTCGCTTATCCCGGGCAGACGTTCGAGCTCGTATTTCCCTGCCGTATTTATGTTTATCATATCACCGTCGTCATCGTATTCTGCGTTCTCATCCTCCGATACGATATTCAAAGGCTCGTTGTCGGAAACGACTGTACGTTCAAACGCAAAAAACGAAGTAACGCTGCTTAGAGCAATATAAATTATAAATGCAAATACGCATATAAGCAGGGCTTTATGCGATATATCAAGCTTATTCATCACATCACCGCTTAAAATAAGGAAAAATTATAAAAAAGGCTTTTAATGATTATGTAAATCTGATATCATTAAATATAATAATTTACTTAAAATAATTATACGTTGTTTTTTACACGCCTTCAATATGATTTCGTAAATTGGAGAATATATGAATAAATTAAGAAAACATGCTTTTCTTCCGATATTGCTTATAGTCGTCCTTGTTATGCCGCTTTTCGTCGGCGCAGAGGGCGCCGTAAGCACGGATACCTCATTTTCCGTTGCCTCAAAAAACGCAATACTTGTAGAAGCCACTACAGATACGGTCATATATCAAAAGAACATAAACGACCGCATCGTTCCCGGCGAGCTTACAAAGCTTATGACGGCTATAATAGCCGTTGAATACGGAATGCTCGACGATATCGTAACTATTTCCGAGACGGCCGCCACAGACAAAAACGCATACGGCACCTTGGCCGCTCTGAAGGCGGGCGAGCAGCTCTCGGTAAGGCAGCTTTTATACTGCATGATCCTTGACAATAACGACGTTGCCGCAGTTGCCATAGCGGAGCATATTTCGGGCACGGAGGAGGATTTTGCCCGAAGCATGACCCAAAAGGCCGCCTTCATCGGCGCGCAGAACACCAACTTTACAAATGCGACGGGTCAGAACGAGCGCGACCAATACTCGACCGTATGGGATATGTACATAATCGCCGACTATTTCATGCAAAGCAAGCTTTTGATGGAAATAGCATCGACAAGAAGCTATACCCTGCCCCAAAGCGAATGGCGCGCAAAAAAGAAAAAAATATATACGAACGACCATTTGATCTCGACATATAAGAATACAAGCTACTACTACAGATATGCCGACGGCCTTATCGGAGGTTCCTCAAGCGCATCGGGCAGCGTTGTCGCCGCCGCCGCTTCGCGTGGGCGCGGCTCTATGACGCTTATCTTCATAGGCGCGGGCACAAGCGGAGAAAACAGCAAATACTCCCTTCCCGCCATGAAGGACGCCGGAAACGTGTTCAGAGAAGCGTACTCTTCATACAAGATAATGAATGTCGTCAAAAAAGGCGAGATAATGATGGAGGCGCAGCTTGAGCATTCGCTTGAAAAGGACTATATTTCGCTTGTTGCAAAGGACGACGTAAGCACCGTCATCCCGCAGAACAAAAACGAAGACGAAATAGAAGTAAGGCTCTTCCCAAACGAGCACATTATGGCCCCCATAAGCGCAGGAGATACGCTAGGCACATTTGAGGTTTATGACAACGACGTGCTCATAGTCACGGGAACTCTCACTTCAGAGGAGACCATCCGTGCCAACATTATTTTAAAGATAGGCTATTGGATAACAAGCTTCTTCTCGCTTGCCGCAGTAAAGGTGATAATAGTCATTATCCTGCTGCTTGCGGCAGCGTATATATTTATTCTTGTGCGCTCGATAAAGAGAAACGAACAAAAGAAAGCGAAAATGAAGCAAAGGGCTGAAACTGCCGCAGCGAAACGAGCGCCTTCTCGCGCAATATCAAATGCTTCCGCGCCGAAAGTCCCCGCAGGTACTGCGCGCCGAAGCGCATCGCGGGCGCCTCATACGCTTACTCAGGCAGACCGCCGCACAAAGGCAAAAAACGTAAAAAGTTCCTCTGCGGGCGGGAGAGTCCCTCGCGCGCATAACAAAACGGTAAAAACCACCTCGCCGGGCACGAGGCCGCAAAAACAGCCAAAGCAGCCAAATACAGCGACGAAAGCTCCGAAGGTAGCTCCTTCTTCCAAGAAAGGAAGAAAACTCTCTCCGAAAAACGGCGCTTTTGTCAAAGGATCAACGAAAAAAGCGCCCAAAGAACGGCGCTCACAGAATAAAAAGGCTTAAAAGATAAAAAGGGGGGAGCTTTTACTCCCCCTGTTTTATTTCTACTGCTTCTCTAAGCGCCGCGTCAAGCTCGGGATACGCCCGTTTTAAAGATATCGGCTTATTATCCTTTATAAAGCAGTGACGCGAAGACGCCTTTGTGCATATCTTGCCTGTCGCCGTGTTGTAAAACTCATACCCTACCTCAAGCACTGCTGCGCTGTATTTAAGCACCGAAAGCCTTATATGCACCTCGTCGTCGAACGCAACAGGATCTTTATATTCTACCGAAAGCGATACTACAGGCGAAGCTATTCCCATCTGCTCCATCCTCACGTATCCGAGACCCATCGCGTCCATAAATCCCACGCGCGCCTCCTCCATCCATTTTATATAGTTTGAATGGTGGATTATGCCCATTTTGTCCGTTTCGTGATAATGCGCTTTTCGCTTATACGTATACAAAGCCGTGACCTCCCGCTTCATTCTTTATTTTATTATGCCGCCGTTTTGCACATTTGTCGAGACGGTTTTAAAACAGCGCTCCAATAAAATTTTTACAAGGTATTTACAGCGCTTAAAAAAGGTGATACAATATATTTACAATTTATTTAGGGGAGCTGGCACAAGTCGGCTGAGATAAGGATCTTTTTCCTTAGACCCTTCGTACCTGTTCGGGTAATGCCGGCGTAGGAATATTTTTGCACTTAACGCCGCAGGAGAAAACCCGCGGCGTCATTTTTTAAAAGGAGTTGTAGAAATGGAAAATTATACTGCAAGTATCGCGTTCCAGGTGGTTCCTAACGTGCCGATGGACGAAGTGCGTCCTATCGTGCGCAAAATATTAGAGTACATTCAGGGCTGCGGCATGACGTATTTTATCGGCCCCTATGAGACTACCGTTGACGGCGATTTTGATTCGCTCTTAAAGGTCTTAAAGGACTGCCAGAAGATATGCATAGAAGCCGGAGCGCCCAGCGCAATGACGTATATCAAAATGGTATACAAGCCCACCGGCGGCGTATGGTCCATAGCCGAAAAAACAGACAAGCACAAGCACTAAATCGAAAAATCGAAAAAAGGAGTGAAAATAATGGCAAACGCAAGCTTATCTATACAGATACTCCCGCAGATACCCGATAAGGAAAAAGTAATAGCTATAGTTGACAAGATAATAGATTATATAAAGAGCACCGGCCTTGAATATATGGTATGCCCCTATGAGACTACCATTGACGGCGATTTCGACCAACTGATGGACATTTTCGCTCAGTGCCAGAGGATATGCGTTGAAGAGGGGTCGCCTTACTGCATGACTTACGCCAAGATCTGGTACAGACCCGCATCCGAGGGCGTATGGTCCATAGACGATAAAGTAGGAAAATACCATAAATAAGCTTTTTACGGCGGCGCGCTTATTTTAACTCGCGCCGCCTTATATTTATTATGAGCAAAAATATTTTAAGCGTCATATCGCGCCTTATCTTCCCGCCCAAATGCATAGTGTGCGGCGAGCTTTTGTATGAAAGCGAAAACGAGCCGCTGTGCAATGAATGCCGTAAAAGGATATCGTTTATAGAAAGCCGCCCCAAAAGCGACGGGCAGCGGCTTCAAACGGTTTCGGCGGTCAGCTATCTGCCGCCGATAAGAAATACGCTCGTAAGCGTAAAATCGCATGAAAGCACATATAAGATAAAAGGCTTATGCCTCCTTGCGGCACAGGCGGCGCGCACGTCATATAAAAGCAGCAGCTTCGACCTCATCGCAGTTGTGCCATCGTCTGAAAAATCGGTGCGTCGGGTCGGTTTCGACCGTATGGATACTTACGGGCGCGCGCTCTCGCGCGAGCTTAAAATAAAATACGACAAAAACGCGATCAAAAAGATACGCGAAACAAAAAAGCAGCATACGCTTTCTGCCAAAGAGCGCCTTACTGCGCAGAAGGGCGCGTTTTCGGCCTCGCCCACGGTCAGAGGAAAGCGCGTGCTTCTCTTCGACGATATCGTAACGACAGGCGCAACGCTTAACGAATGCGCGGCCGCACTGAAAGCCGCGGGCGCGGCGGACGTGCGCTGCCTTACGGTGGCAAAAACGCCGCAAAAGGGATGAAAACGGGAAGGATGAAAGTTATCCTTCCCGCATCTTTCTTATATGATGCGATGCGCCATATTTAATTTAAGCTCTTTAAAAACCCCGCAAGTCCGCGCGCGAAGGCGGCGTGTCCCTCCTCGGAAAAGTGAACGCCGTCGTACGCAAGACCCACGCCCCACTCGCCCGCATCGAGAAAATCCGCGCCTAGCCGCACGGCAAGCGCGCGGTAAAGCGGCGAAAGGCGCGCCGACTCCTTTATAAGCGCGTCGGTCTCCACCCACTCGCCTCTTTCCATCGTCGGCGTAGCGATCAGTATTATGCGCGCGTCCGGCGCTGTTTTTATAACGAAGCTCAAAAACCTTTCCATGCGCGAGGCCGTCTCTTTGGCCGAAAGGCCGCGAAGCAGATCGTTGCTTCCGAGCATCACCGTTATATAGTCAACGGGCAGGCGGCTTTTTATGAGGTCAGAAAGCCCCGAAAAGTCACGCTCCGTCGGTATCATAAGGCCGTTGTGACCGTAATTTATCACATTGTATCCCGCGCTTTCCAAAATGCCGGTCCAGCGCGCATCCTTCGGATATCGTCCCCCGAAATACGAGCGCGGGTCGTAGCCGAACGTATTTGACGCGCCCAGCGCAAGCAAGCTTTTTTTCATCGTTCCTTTCACCCCAATACTGACTTAACGGCGCGCTACCCGCGCGTCTTTTCTTTTATATTTTTTAAAATATCGGTCTTTTTCGTCGTACCGTCTTTGATCCCCTTTAAGTCGCGTCCGTGCTTTAAAAGCGACAGAATCGTAAGCGCCGCGAAGAGGGCCGCAGCCTCGCGATCGCCCCGCGCGAGCATGAAAACGGCGAACGCCGCCGGTATGACCGGCCCGCCTATACAGAGATACTTCGTAAAAATCAAGGTAAGCAGGCCTATCAGATTTGCTGTAACGCCGAGTCCGAAAGAGTACAGCGCCGCGGCCATCGACGTCGTAGCAACGCCCTTGCCTCCGCGAAATCCGCGCCAAAACGGGAAGTCGTGTCCCACAGTGCAGCCGAGCCCCGCGTAAAGCACGACTATCCGCCCCGCATCGGAGAACAGCCAAAACGATATAGCGCCCGCAATCACGCATTTTAAAAGATCGCCGAAAAGTGTTATCATGCCCGCCTTAACGCCGAGTCGCGCCGCCACGTTTGCCATGCCGGGATTGCCGCTTCCGCCTATCTGAGAAGCGTTTTTGCCCGTATATATTCGGGCGACGATATCGGCCGTGAGCACACAGCCCAAAAGATAACCTATGACAAGACTTATTATCCTCTCCGTCATGCTCCCTCCGTATCACACAGCGAAAAAATCATACTGCGCCCTTCTTTTTATATTTTCCCGAAAGCATTCTGTGAAGGAGATACAGCGCGAACGCCGCTCCGCACGCCTCGCCCACGGGCAGCGCCGATGCAAGTCCCGTTTCTCCGAAAAAGCCGTCTAAAATGAACATGAACGGGATATAAAATACAAGCTCTCTTACAAATGCGTGAAGCATCGTATATTTACCGTTGCCCATCGCCTGCATACAGTAAGACGTGTGATAATTTAAAAACTGCACCGGCGACGCTGCGGCGCGTATCCTTAAAAACATCGTGGCAAGCGAAACGGTAAGCACCGCCGAGTTTACGTCGCCCGCAGTCGTGCTTAAGAAAAGCTCCGACGACGGCGCCGCAAAGATCTCAAAGAAGGCGATGCAGATAAACGACACTATAAGTCCCGTCTTCCTCGCCGTCCTTATCACCTCGCGCATTCGCGCGTGATCTCCCGACGCGAAGTTGAACGCCACTATGGGCAGCATGCCCTGGCATATGCCTATGTTTACGGCGTTTGGTATCCTTTCCACCTTCATAACGATGCCCATTCCCGCAAGCACAAGGTCGTTGTGCGCCGCAGCAATGATATTTACGCAGATATTGGCAAGGTCGAAAAGCCCCGTAAGTATCGCGGACGGCACACCCACGGAGAACACGGCGTTTATCTGGGCTTTTTCAAGCTTAAGCGCGCCCTTTAAGCTAAGCCCCAAGGGAGCCTCGCGCCCCGCCCTTATATATGCAAAAAGCTGATAAACGCAAGCCGCTGCGCCCGATATTGCCGTGGCAAGCGCCGCGCCCGTGACCTCCTGTCCCTGCGGGAGCAGCACGAACATGAAAAGCGGGTCGAGCGCACCGTTAAGTATGCTGCCCATGCTGAGCCCTATGCTCGCCTGCGCGGAATAGCCCGCGTTTCTCAACAAATGCGCAAGCGACATCGACATAATACCGGGAATTCCGCCTATCACGATAACGATCACGGCGTAGCTTCTCGCATAATCCATCGTCGCGTCGGACGCGCCCAAAAACGTAAGTATCGGGTCTAAGAATATCCCCATGAGCAGAGAATAAATAAGCGCTATGGCCAAGGAGCCGTAAAAGGCGAACGAGCTTACCTGCTTCGCCTTTTCAAGCTCTCCCCTGCCCATAAGACGCGCGACCTGGCTTCCGCCGCCTATGCCGAAAAGATTTGCAAGCGCCACGCACATCATTACCATCGTAAGCGTTATGGTCGTTGCGGCTATCATATATGAGTTGCCCGTTCTCCCTATAAAGAAGGTGTCCACCATATTGTAGACCAGATTGATTATCTGGCTTATTATGGTGGGTATCGCCATAGTAAAAAGCGCCTTTGGCACGGGCGTATTTGCAAAAAGCTCCTGTTTGCTTACCGTCTGTTTTTTAAACATTTATAACACTTCCGAAAAAGAGTGAATATCCCGCGGACGCGCCCGCCGCAGTCCGTTAATTTTAATATGGATATATTGTATCACTTATTTTTATTATTTTAAACTTCAATTCGTTGCGCATTTATAAAATTGACACTTTATCTCATTGAACGTATAATTATAAAAAATAAAACAATATCGCTTTCATACAAATCTTTACACAAGGGTGGTATATCCATGAAGAACGGCTTTAAAAGAACGGTCGCTTTCATTTTGGCGGCGGCGCTTATATTGGCGCTGGCTCCGATGGCGTTTGCCCAAGATCCCAAAGCCCCGGGCAGCGCAGAC
The DNA here is from genome assembly GCA_017405765.1 of Clostridia bacterium. Taxonomy (NCBI): domain Bacteria; kingdom Bacillati; phylum Bacillota; class Clostridia; species Clostridia bacterium. Next base: position 63,648 of record JAFQZS010000013.1, on the reverse strand, counting down.
GCAGGCGCTGGTACGCTTTCTGCCGAGGTGTCCGGCTCGGACGGCGTAAGCGCCCTTATTTCGGACGCCATACAAGACGCGCTTTTGGAAGAGACGTCGTCGGAAGGCGGCGACTGCCGCATCGCACATCTTGAGGTGAGCGGCTCCGAGGCGCAGGTAACTTATCAGTCGGACGCGGACGCCCGCATTATCGTTGCCCTTTACGACGACGAGGGGCGCATGGTAACAAGCGCGGCTAAAAACGTTTTGGCAAGTGATGAAGAAACGGCCGTGAGTATTCCCATAAAAGACGCTCCCGACTATTTTACCGCGAAGGCGTATATGCTTGACGCCGAAAGCGGAAAGCCCCTGTGCGAAGACTTTACGAATAATCTTTATACTGAGTCATTACAGGCGCTTGAAGCCTCAACGGTCTCGGATTACGATGAAGACCTTGTTTTGAACCTTGACGGCGACAAAACGACGAACTTCGTCGTGTTCAATCCCGGCGTCATCACAGTCGAGGCCGACGGACAGCATAACGTGACAACCGATCTCGGCGGCGGCGCATACCGCATAGAAAACGCCTCGGACGAGCTTTTGGGTATGGAGGCGGGCGATATCCTTTCTCTAAAGGGCGCGGACGGCAGCGTGCTTCTTATCAAGCTTGCCTCAATAGAAAAATCGGGCGGTACCGTAACGGTGACGGAGGATGACTCCATCGCGCTTGAGGACGTTTTTGACGTTGTAAAGATAGAGGGCGGCTACGACCCCACGGCGGATACCGCCTCGCTTTCGGGCTCGGAACTTGACGCCAATGTGACGGGCAAGATAACGAAGGATATACAGCTTAAAAAGGAATTTAAGCGCGATAAGGACGTTTTCGACGACAACGCGCCCAATATCACGCTGAGTATGAAGGGCTCCGTTACGCTTACGGCATACATAAAACTGTATCTCAGCTTTAAGGAGCAGTACGTTGAGGCAAAGATCACCTTTGACGCGGAATTCGACGCATATATGTCGGGCGCGACCGGCAGGCAGACCTTCGATCTTCTGCCCGAGGCCGTCGTTTTCGCCCCAGTTGCGGGCGTGAGCATAAGCGTTATGCCGTCGATAGTCGTTGACGCCTCTTTAACGCTTCGGTTCCACGCAAAGCTCACCGCCGCTCTCGGTTTCGCATACACGGGAGACGGATTTGAGAACAGAAGCGAAAAGCCTAAAGTAAGCGACTGCGATATTTCCCTTGAAGGAAAGCTGTTTTTAGGATTCTCTCTTGAGCCGTCCGTAGCCGTATTCAGTAAAAAGATAGGCGAGGTCAAGCTTACGGCCACATTGGGCTTTACCTTCACCGGAGAGATGAAAAAGGACTATGTCGATCATACCCACGCCTGCGACAAATGCATCTCCGGAAACGTAGAGTTTGACGTTGAGCTGTCCGCCTCGGCAAAATTCTTGGGCGAGCTTGACGTAAGCGCAAAAGTGCTCGATATTAAACACCCCCTGCTTGACTTCTACTATTCGTTTACATATGAGGATTGGGGCTTTAAGAAATGTCCGCACATGAATTATCCCATAACAGTGCGCGTATGGGATGTTGATGAAAACAAAAATCATACGCTTCGCACCGGAGCCAAAGTAGAATACTTTGGGCTCAGCACCATTGATAAGACGTTCTCCGGCACGCTTACCACGGATAAGAACGGCACGGCGTCAGTTTATCTGCCCGATGGGACGTATGACTTCTCCGCAGAAAATCCCGACAACGGCGCATTCGCGGCCGAAACTGTCATCGTAAACGCAAAAGGTGACGAGAACTACGAACAGACGGTCGAGCTCTATCTTGAGGAGGAGGTATACATCGCCTCCGTAACCGTCGAAAACGAGGAGGGAGAGAAGGTGTCGGGCGCGGTGATCTACGGCACCGGACGCGACAAAGACCCCGTGACGAACGAATACGGCGTCGCGCGCATCCCGCTTCGCGTAGGCACGTATCACTTAAGCGTATCTAAGGACGGGAGCACGCCCGTGGCGCTAGACGAATTTAAAATAACGGGCTATGACGTAGTGCTCCCCCGCGTTGTGATAAAGGAGCCGCGCTTTAAGATAAACGTGCGCATACTCGACGAAGATTGGAACGCGGTAAGCGGCACGTCAGTTACGGTCGAGGAAACGGGCGAAACGCTTAAAACCGATATGAGCGGCAGATGCACGTTTACCGAGAAAAGCGGCGAATATACGCTCTCGGCACAAAACGATGACGGCAGCTTCACCGGTACGGCCGCGGTCAACTTAAACGGGCGCGACAAGAGCGCAGTCATATACATGACAAAGGAGACCGTTACCGTCACCGTAAACGCCGTGAGCGAGGAAAACGAGCCTGTGGCGAATATGCCCGTTATGGTAAACGGCCTTGACAGCGGAGTAAAAACGAACGAGCTCGGCAAAGCCACTTTTGAGCTTGACAAGGGCGAATATACGTTCGACATTTCGACCTCACAGTGGTTCGGCTCCGAGGAGACGGAGATAAAAAAGAACGCCGAGATAAAGCTGACCCTTAAAAAGTCATGGATGGAATGGAGCTTTGACAGCGATACGGGAAAACTGTCGGTATGGGGAGAGGGCGCGATGCCCGATTATCTTTTAAGCGCCTACGGTATGCCATGGGCAGGATATATACTTAGTCAACGCACGGGCAAGTGGCTGACAATTATAAAATCCATTGAGGTGAGCGGCCTTACGCATATAGGCGATTACGCGTTCAGCCACTGTCTGGCCGCAAGCTCCGTTACCCTGTCTGACAGCGTAGTAAGCATCGGAGCGTACGCGTTTGAAAATTGCGGCACTTCCTACTACACCGACAACTTTGACATGACCCTTCCTGACAGTGTTGTAAGCATCGAAAATCGGGCATTCACCCTCTGCGGATTAAAATCCGTATATATCCCGGCAAGCGTGCGCTTCATAGGTGGCGGAGCATTTCAAGCTACTGCCATGACGGACTTTGAGGTCGATCCCGACAATACGGCATTCGCGGCCGTAGACGGCGTTCTGTTCACAAAGGACATGACCACGCTTGTAGAATACCCGCAAGGCAAATCAGACACAAGCTACACGGTACCAAGTACAGTTACGGAAATTTCCGAGCAGGCGTTTTACAACTCTCTCAATCTTACCGATATATCCCTGCCTGATTCTTTAAAAACTATCGACGCTTCGGCTTTTCGTTACTGTCGTGGTTTAACGCATATCAACATACCGAATAATGTTGAAAGCATTGGAGATTCAGCGTTTCAAGATTGCTCAAGCCTCACAGTGATCGATTTGGGAAGCGGCGTTAAACGCATGGGAATAAATGTGTTTTACAGCTGTGTGCTTCTGTCAAAGGTAACGATAGGCAGAAGCTTTGAAGGCTTTGATATGCCTTACTATTATGAAAGAGGGCTGTTTACAAACTGCTACGCTCTGAAAGAATTTGAGGTAGACCCCGAAAACAGCCATTTCTATACCGACGGCAAGGCCTTGTTTGAGAGAAGCGGCGATGATATAATCCTTATCCGCTACGCCTGCGCTGACCCCGCCGAAAGCTACACCGTTTTGGACGGAGTTACCGAAATATTTCCGTATGCGTTCGACTCCAGCCATAACCTTAAAAAGGTCGTTATCGCCGACAGCGTTAAGAAGATCGGTGAAAGAGCCTTCCGCTATATGAATAATCTTGACACACTGGTCATCGGAGAGAGCTTTAAACAGGCCGGCTCTCTGCCGTTCTGCGTGGATAATCTTAAAACCGTTGTCGTAAGGTGCAGCAGTACGACAAACAACGGTTCATCGACGTTTTTCAACAATCAAAAAAGCTTCAGCAATATCGTTTATATGGGCGACGCCCCCGCAATGTACGATATGTTTAAACTGAAGCTTTCCACAAACTCGTCGGTTCCCACCAAGTTTTATTACCCCGACACATGGGATGAAAGCCTTGTTCCGTCGGAGGATAAGCAGTCGATCTATGAAACATGGATCCCCTATGACGTATCGTCCTACGACCCGTCAAACGGCCTGCCCGAGTAAAAAAGCCTTCCCCTCCCGGGGGAAGGTGGCTGCGACAAAAAAGACCGCTCCGCGCGGTCTTTTTTATTTACGGCATCTCGCCGAACGACACCTCGACGGGTACGCCGTACTCGCCGTCCACAATCTCCGCCGCGTATACGGCGCAGTTTCCTATATATTTAGACCAGTAGCCGCCGCGCGATTCTGGCGTGAGATACTCAAGCGCGCCCTTCATCGCAAGCGCGTGAGTCGCGATAAGGATATCGCCCTCCTTGGCAAGCTCCTTTATCTGTTCAAGAAAGCTGCCCATGCGCGCCGTCACCGCCGCAAGCGGCTCCATCCCCTCCGGCGCGGGCGTGTTTACGAAGTCCTTAAAAAAGGCTTTAAGCTCCGGCGGAAGCTTTTCAAGCTTCGTGCCCTCGTATGGGCCGTAGTCCATCTCAATAAGGCGTTCGTCGGTCACGATGTCGTCTGTACCCGACATAAGACGCGCCGTAGCCTGCGCGCGCCCCAAAGGGCTTGAATATACGCGCGCAAAGCTTACTCCCTTTTCACGCATAAGGCGCCCCACCTCGGCCGCCTGACGCTCGCCCTCGGCATTTAACGGATGCTCGCTTCGCCCCTGCATAACGTGAGCCTTGTTCATATTCGTCTGCCCGTGACGTACTATGTATATCATAATAACCCTCGTTTTTTTGTCATATTTTTCTTTTTATTATATCATACTTTTTGTGAAAATGTCGCCTTCTTTAAGCATACAAAAAGAATGCAGACCAAAAGGGTCTGCATTCTTTATAAGTATCACGTATTAAGGCTTATTTTGCATCCTTACAAAGATAATACACCACGTCGGAACGCGGGCATGCATTCTTTGCCGTAGGAACGGACGGCATACCGTCAAACAGGCCTCTTCCCGACGCCCAGTTCATTGCCGCCTCAGACCAGTTTTCACCGCCTGCAAAGTCGCCGTCTGCGCGGCACAGGAAGGTTATCATCTGATCCTGAGTAAGCGTTGCATCGGGAGAGAACGTAGTGTCGGACGTGCCGGTAGTTATACCCTGCTGCACAGCCCAGAGCACCGCCTGAGTATAATACTCATCTGAAGCCACGTCGGTAAACGGATTCATCGAGCCAGCCTGCGGCTTTCCTCTCGAACGCCACAGGAAGGTAACCGCCTGCGCGCGCGTAACGGAGCTTGCCGGAGAGAAAGTCGTGTCCGACGTACCGGTGGTAACGCCCTGCTGCACAGCCCACGTAACGGCGTCGGCATAGTAAGCGCTCTGGCTTACGTCGGTAAATGCCGACGATGCGCCGCCGACTATTATTCTTAACGTGCCTGACGCCATCTTGCTTCCGGATGTGTTATATACCGAGAAGTTTGCACTAAACGTGCCGGGGCGCTTCGGTTCAAAGTAGAGGTTGTTTAGATCGCTCGCGCTTATCTTTGCGTTAGCGCTTATTGCCGCCTTGCCGCTGTTTAAGTAAAGCGTTCCCACGCTGTCAGAGGACGAAGAGAAGCTTATATCCTTCCAGGATGCGCCTATCGCGTTGCGCACGGCGCTTGAAAGCTGCGATGCTCCGCTTGAACCGTTCAGCGCCGCAGAGAACGCATAGGCTTGCGTATCGGGCAGGCTTAAAGTGCAGTCTACCGAGCCTTCGCTTATAACTACCGAAACAGTGCCCGAAAGCGATTTGTTGTTGTACGTAAGCGTATACGGTATGCTGAACGTGCCCGTAGATATGGGCTCGGTGTACATTGCTATATAGTCGTTAAACGAATACGACGTGTTAGCGCGTATTGCCGTGCCGTTTGACAGACGCATAACGCCTACGCTGTTATTGCCCGTAGTAGAGAATTTTATCTGAGCTGAATTGCGGTTCAATTCCACGCCGTACACGTTCCTAAACTGCGAATACATAGCGTCGGACGTGCCCGTTCCCGTATAGCTTACGCCCAAAGTAGTATATACTGTGGGGTCGTATATCTTGGAATCGGAGCTTCCCGTTACCTTTACGGAGCAGGTGCGGTATATCTTATTGCCGTTCTTATCCGTAACGGTAGCCGTTATCGTAGCCGTGCCGGTGCTGCCCGAAGACTTTACTGTAGCGGAAGAGCCGCTTCCCGATACGGACGCTACATTGGAATTGCTGGAACTCCACGATACGCGGTAATATGCGTTCGACGGAGATACGTTAACGTAAACATTGCGGCTGTTATATGTCGACATGGTTATGGACGCGGGCTCTATTGACGCCGATATCGCCGAGCTCTTTATCTGTATGCTCATAGTGCCCCGCAAAGTATCGCCGTCGTATTGTACGTAATACGGCAGGTTAAACGTGCCCGCCGCATAAGGCTCGAAATACATATTCTGAAGGTCGAGGAACGTATACGTTGCGTTCACCTGAATATTTCTGCCGTTTGCAAGGCGCATAACGCCGTATTTCGTATTGCCTACCGACGAGAAGCCAATGTCGGCGCCGTCGGGAAGTATATATCCGAATACGTTGCGCCACTGCTTTGCTATGCTGTCGGATATGCTGGTGCCGTAATAATCGGAGCCCATCGTTATGGTAAGGCTGGGATTATATGTGCGCACTGCAGTTCCGCCGCCGCCCGAACTGCTTACTATGACTTCGCAGTTGCGCGTTATTACTGCGCCTGTTTCATCTCTTATCGTCGCGGTTATCGTAGATTTGCCCGAATTGCCCTGAGTAACTACGGTAACGTTATTGCCGCTGCCCGTAAGCGTAGCAACTCTTGTATTGCTCGAAGACCACGAAACGCTGTAATTCGCATTTGCGGGCGTGACCGTAAGATTTAAAAATCTGCTTGAATAAGTGTCCAGGTTAAGCGTCTCGGAACTCAGATATGCGCCGTTTACGCCAGAGCCTCCCTGACATTTTATCGTTATCGTGCCCGACATAACGGATCCGCCGTCGGTGATCGTAAATCCCGTTAAAAACGTGCCGCTCTGATTGGGATAGAAATACATCGTCTGCATCTGAGCAAACGTATATGCTGCGCCGTAGCTGGGTATGGTGCCGTCGCTCAGACGGAGCATACCGGTAGCGTCGCTCGGCGTGTCAAAGCGTACTGCCGCAGAGGAGCTTATGGATCTTCCGAAGCTTTGCGAAAAGGCTTTAGAGATCTCCGAAGCCATACTGCGCATAGCGTAAGTCGTGCCTACGGACGCGGTATCGGAAATGCTGTAATATGCTTCCTTACCCTTTACCGAAAATGTGCAGTAAAGCGTCTCGCTCGTCGTGTTCGTGTCGAGGTCCACAACGGTCACGCTTACCTGAGCCGTGCTTGAATCGGCTCTTACAACGGGCGCGGCCTCAACGGTAATGTAATTGCCGTCGCCTGTTATGTTTATAAGTCCCGGGTTGTCGTTGCCCCAGTAATAATCGTAATTGCCGCTGCCGCCGCTTGCCGTAACGGTAAGCGTTGTCGAGTCGCCGGCACCGAGATTGAATTTTGTCTTGTCAAGCTTTGCCGTAACCGGCTTTGCATTGTCGGTAACTGTCACGCTCCATGCTACCAAATAGTAGTTCGACGGATCGTTTTCATCCGATACGGTACACATTACGCTGCCGCTTCCCGCGTAGCGCGCGTATATCGTGTTGCTTGCGCTGTTTCTGTCTTCAACGCCTGCAGCGCCATCCGCTTCCCAACTGTAAACGTAGCGTCCCGAACCGCCGGAAGCCTTTACGGTAACGGATTTGCTTTCGCCGGCCTTCATGGAAACAGAGCCGCCTTCCGAAGCCTTTACGGGAGTGGACTTTCCTTCGACCGTAACGGTAAGCACGTCCACGTCATAGTCGCCGTCCGCTTTTCTCGTCGCGGTCAGCGTAACGCTTGCCGAGCCTGAGCCTACGGCTTTTAAAACGGCGGTGTCGCCTTTTCCGGAAACAGTAACTATCGAATTGTCGCTGCTTTTCCACGTGTAGGTCATTTTCCCGTCGTCGCCGGTAACTATAGCGTCAACGGTAAGAGTTTCGCCCTGCGTCATTTCAACGTAGCCGGGCATAAACATTACGAATACGTCCTCGACGGTATCGAAAATATCCGAGTCGTCGGTATACTCATATTCGTCCAAAGACAGCGATTCGTCGAGCGAATACGCCATAGCCGCAGAAAACATGCTTATCGCAAAGAGAAGCGAAAGCATAACGGCTAAAAGCCTTGTTGTCTTTTTGTGCATATATTTTCCTCCTTTTATCTTTTTAAACCTGCTATTCGGTTCTATACACATTTATAAAAACCGCTGTGGACGGCGAACACGGTATTTTTCACCTTCCTCTGTCGCGTTTTTGCCCTGCGATCATGTATCGTCATTATTATAACAGAATATTTATACAAAAGTACTGCAAAATCAAATTTTTTCTAAATACTTTTTTACTTTGTCCTCCTTTTTTGCTCTCTCGGCGCGTCCCGCTTTAGGAAGCCTTGCATAAAACGCAAAGCCCGCAAGCGTCGTTACGGTTTCCGTTACGGGAAAAGCGAGCCAGAAATGCTCAAGCCCCCACCTTGAAAAGAGATACCCAAGCGGCACAAACAGCACGACGGTTCTTAATACCGTAAGCGCCGAGCTTTTAAAGCTCATGCCCATAGCCTGAAACAGCACGGGGAATATAAGCGACGTTACCATAGGTATAAAGCTTACGCCGACATAGCGAAAGCCCACTGTCCCTATTGATATTATCAAATCGTCAGACGTAAACACCCTTAAAAGCTGTTCGGGCATTATAAGAAAGCAAACCGTCCCTACGGCCATAAGCGCCATGCCGAAAAGAACGGAGGCCTTCAGCGTTTCGCGGCATCGCGCCATATTTCCCGCCGCAAAATTAAAGCTTACTATGGGCACAATACACGTCTGCATAGCTTCAAGCGGTATGAAAAAGAAGGTCTGCCACTTATAATAAAGGCCGAGCGCGGTAACGGCCGCATCGGAAAAGCCCGCCAATATAAGATTGAGCCCCAGAATATAAAACGTATACGCCGACTGCATAAGTATATTCGGTATGCCTAGGCGGTAAATATCGGCTATATGCGGCAAAAACACCTTTCTTTCGGGCGGCCTTACAAATCCGCCGCGAAAAACTATCAGGGCAGCCGCCGTCTGCCCTATCACGGTAGCTATCGCCGCGCCTCGGACGCCCATGGCGGGAAGTCCCGCCGCGCCGAATATAAGGATCGGGTCAAGCACGATATTGACGGCCGCGCCCGCTATCTGCGCCTTCATCGGCGTTTTCATGTCGCCGTATGCCTGAAGCACCTTTGTCCACACGCTTTCCAAAGAGAGCCCGAAGCTGAGCACGCATATCGTTCTTCCGTAAACTACGACGTCTGATATAACAGTCTGAGAATCTGTTGACATTTCGGCATATGCCGGCATAAAAGCATATCCCGCCAAAGCGAACGCCGCCCATATGATAATTGCAAGCGGCGTGCCTACGCCAGCAAATTCACGCGCGCTCTTTTGTTCGCCCGCTCCAAGCTTCGCCGCGATACACGTATTTATGCCCACCCCCGTGCCTACGTAAAGCGCTATCATAAGAAGCTGCACGGGATATATTATCGAAAGCGCCGTAAGCCCTTCCTGTGAATAACTTCCTATGAACAGGCTGTCAACTATATTGTAAAGCGCGACTATAAGCTGCGCTATCATTATCGGCGGCGCAAGCTTAAAAATAAGCCTTGATATTTTTTCTTCTCCGAAAAGCTCTGTCGCGCCCATTTTTACGAGGTGTTCTCCTTATTGAAAGTAATTATGATCTTTTTCGTTTTCTTCTTTTCGCCGCTAAAAAAGCGTAAGCTGTCCGTCGGGCTGATCTTTTGAAAGATAGCTTTTCTGCGCGGCGAAGGTAAGAATATCGCTTTGCGAAAGACTTCCCAGGATCATCGGCGACATGGGATCGTGAAGCCGGAAGTTTTCGGCGGCCTTTTTCGCGCTTTTATTTGCATAGCAGTATCTGCATCCGTTTATACAGGCGTTGTATGCGCCGATATCGCGGCTTTCTATACAGCCGCAGCCCTCGCGCATGCCTTTATGCTTTAAGGGGCGAAAGCGCACTTTGTTTGCGCGGCCTATCATTTCAAGCGTAATGCAGCCCGAAGCGTGTATGCCGTATTTCGTATAGTCTGCGTCTGAGGCGCACGTTTGGATATAAAGACCGTGCTTTTCGGCTGTGCGGCCTATGCCTTTAGCAAGCCTTTCTCTGTCTTGAGGCGTTATCGCTTCAAGCTCGGGCATATTCGTTTTAAGCTTTTTATACATCTCAACAAAGCTGAAAACGCATCTGTCAACGTGAGGCGCAAGGCGTCTTGCCATATATTCAAACGTCTCCATATGGACGTCGTAAGTATATTTTTTTGTGAGCAGCACGGGGTCGTATCGCCATATGATGCGCTTTTTCCCCACCTTACGCTCAAGCTGCAAAAGCGTTTCGATGCTGTCGTCTATTGACGGTACGCCAGGCTCGATATCCCGTCCGTATGCGGTTATCGTATAATGAAATAAGGTGTTGAACCTGTCCGTTATTTTATGAAGGTCCAAAAGTATGGGCCCGTAATTTTTTGAACAAAACACCACGCAGTCCACCTTATCGGGCGTAAGCTCATATCGCGTGACCTTTTCGGGAAACATGGGGTTTCTCACAAGCACGTATCCCTCTTTAAATCTATTTAAAAGCCACGGCGTAAAATACTGCACCGTGTCCGTTCTTGCTCCCGTATTTATTATCATATCTATCTCTTTTAATGCTATATCGTTTACGTCACGTTTTTCTTCTTATCGGGCAGAGGTATCTGAACTAGGATTATCGCAGCGAACATAACGGCACAGCCGACAAGCTCGCGCGGGCTCATGCGCTCGCCCAGTATAAGCGCCCCCGCTATGATCGCAAATACGGATTCGAGGCTCAAAAGAAGCGAAGCGACCGTCGGATCGGTCGATCTCTGCGCCACTATCTGAAGCGTATATCCTATGCCGCCCGATACTATGCCGCAGTAAAGTATCGGTATCGCCGCCGATATCACCTTATCCCAGCTTGGATCCTCCGCTATGAAAGCGGCCGCGCCGGAGATCACAGCCGCAGTTACGAATTGTATCGCCGATATGCGGATAGGGTCTCCCCGTGCGGCGAACCTGTCGCAGCAGAGGATATGCCCCGTAAACAGCACCGCGCATATGCATACGAGCGTATCGCCGCGAGTAAGGCTTAGGCCTTCGTTTACGCATAAAAGATACATTCCTATAACGCCTGTGAGCACCGCCGTCCATACGAGCCATGTGTTTTTCTTTCTGAAAACGATGAAATTTACGACAGGCACCAAAAGCATATACATCGCGGTTATAAATCCAGCCTTGCCCGCCGTCGTATATACCAGGCCTATCTGCTGGAATATCGTGGCGGTAGACAGAAATACGCCGCAGAGTATCCCGCCCGCTATAGTATTCTTTTTATATCGCTTATCTTCTTCGGGCGTCCGCTCGACGGCGGCGCGCGCGCCTTTTCGTGCCATTACGAGCGCGGCGCATCCCACGGCTGCCGCCGCGAGCACCATTCTCGAGGCGGTAAACGTGATCGGCTCGATAAGATCCATTCCCGAACGCTGGGCGGCAAAGGCCGTTCCCCATATTATCGCCGTTATTATCAAAAGAAGACTGCCAAAGTTTCTTTTAGCTGACATATTACCTCTCTGTCTCTTTTTTAAAACTAATCCGTTACAACGTCGCCCGTCCAATCGATTATACCGCCGAATTCGTAAACGTTAGCATAGCCCATATCGGCAAGCTTCTGCGCCGCCTGCTTGCTTCTGTTGCCGCTTCGGCAGTAGACGAGTATCACCTGCTGCTTATCGGGAAGACCTGCGGGCATTTCGTTCTCTATCGACTCGTTGGGAATGCATACGGCGTTCGGGATATGGCCGCCGTCGTATTCGTCCTGCCTTCTTACGTCAACTATAATAAGGCCGTCGTTTTCTTCCATCATAAGCTTTGCCTCTTCTTGCGATATCTGCGTATATTGGGGCTTTCGCTCCGTATCGTCGCCGTCAGGCGTCTGAGAGCAGCCGAAAAGAAGGCCGCATACGAGCATGACTGCCGCCGCCGCGCATAAAAAGCTAACGCATCGTCCTTTTTTTACGATAGTATCTTTTTTCATAAAAACGCTCCTTTATTGTCCGTTCTTCTCACGCTTTCTCAAGCGGGCCTCTGTACGAGTTTAATCCGCCGATATCCGTCACGTTCGTGTAGCCCGCGTCCGTAAGATATATCGCGGCTTTATGGCTTCGCGCGCCCGACTGGCAGTACACGAAAAGCGGCGTGCTTTTATCGGGCACCTTCGCCCCTATCCGCCTTATTGCCATAAGCGGCACATTAACGCTTCCCGGGATGTGGCCGAGCGCGTATTCCTGCGCGCTCCTTACGTCAAGAAAAACGGCTGATTCGGGCGGGTTTTTTGACGCCGCGTTTATATTCGCCGTCCTGCCGCTTTTTTTCGCAAAGTCGAAAAATCCCATTTTGATCGCTCCTAAAAAGTATTCTTGTATATCAAAATAAGAGCCGCATCTGATACCATTCGGCTCCGCCGTGGCGCGACTTTTCGCTAAGTCCTTCGCTTACGAATCCGAACCGGGCGTAATAATGAAGAAGCCGCTTCTTGCACGTAAGCACGAGCCCCGCTCTCCCCTGCTCTTTCGCGTCGCTTATCGCCCTTTTTATAAGCTCTCCCGCACAGCCGCGCCCTCTGTACGCGGGAAGCGTATTTACGCCGAATATCATCTGCCAGCGCCCGTCTCTGTTATGCATATCGGCGCGGGAGTACATATCGTCGGTTATATCGGGCTCGTCCGTTACGAAGCCGTCGAGAAAAGCAATGATCCTGCCGTCTTCTATCATAAGCCAAAAGTGGTCTTTATAATATTTAAGCCTATTCTCAAACTCTTCCCTTGATGCGGCCTCCGCGGGCGGAAAGCACTCAGCCTCAACGGCGGCTATCATATCAAGGTCTTCTTTTTTTGCCGTTCTTATATACATACGCGCTCACCTTTTCTTGACCGGATCACAATATATTTTAAAGCATTCTTTGCCGCCTTTCAATGATTATTTTCAATGATTATTAATGAAAAAAAGGCGTGATCCCGCCGTTAAAACCGCACTTTACATATTGCCGCTTTGTGATAAAATAATAATATTATTCAAAAGAAAGGAAATCCCCGAAAAATGTCCGAAAAGAAAAGCCATCCGCATCTTCTGTATATGGACATACTGCGCACGTTTGCCATTTTAGCCGTGATAATGCTTCACTGCGTATCCGAGCTTCTCGTTGAACCCGCTCTTTACGGCACTCCGGCGTGGCACGCTTTAAATATTCTAAATACGCTGGGAAGAACGGGAGTACCGCTGTTCTTTATGATAAGCGGCTCTCTTATCATATCGGACGAGCGTCCTTTGACTCCGGGGCAGTTTCTTATGCGCCGCATACCGAAGATATTCATACCGTTCTTTATATGGAACGTCGTATATTACGTCTACTTCGCATGTACGACGCAGTCATACGCTAATGTGGGAGACTTTTTCTACGGATTTGCCGCTATGGGCATATCGTATCACTTCTGGTTCGTATATACGCTCATATTCATATATCTGCTCATACCTATAATAAAGCCGTTCCTTACGCGCGCGACGAACGTCCAGCTTATATACGCGCTTTTCGTGATACTCTTTCCCGCAACGATCTGCCCGCTCATAAATAAGCTGTGCGGCGTATGGCTTTTTCGTTTCGACAGCGCGATACTCGGCTACGCCGGCTTTACGGTCATGGGCTATCTTCTCGGGCGCACAAAGCTTTCGCTTCGCGTCCGCCTTATCATATACGCCTGCGGCATAGGCGGCGCGCTTTTAGGCGTGCTGGGTACTATATCGTATTCCTCGCCGGAGCTTATAGACGCTTTCTTCAACGGCGGCTATTCCCTGCCTGCCTACTGCACGAGCGCGGCGCTGTTCGTATTATTTAAGGAGCTTTCAAAAAAGATAACGTCGCGGCGCGCGGCGCACGTATTTTTTACGTTAAGCTCGCTTACATACGGCGTGTATCTTATACACGTTCTCGTCATGGAAATAATCTTCGCCGATCACACGCCCGAGCATGTGGGGCTTACGGTGCCCCTGCAGTTCGTCGTGACGACCGTCGTAAGCTTCGCAGTAACCTTCCTTATAAGCCGCGTGAAGGTTTTGAAAAAAATACTTATTTAAATATAAAATCGGCCTCATTAGAATAGAATATAGCGGCTCTGTGCCAATATAAAAGATATGAGGTCCTTTATGATGAAAAAAAGAGGCAAAAAGCTGCGCATATGGGCTGCATTCGCAGCGTCACTTTTGCTCGTTTTGATTTTTGCGTTTGACGTCTCCCTTCATACCGTGACATATACGGTAAAAAGCGATAAGCTGTCCGCTTCATTCACCGCCGTGCTTTTGACCGATCTGCACAGCTGCCGTTACGGCGAAAATCAGCAGACGCTTATACGCGCGCTTTCAGACGCCGCGCCGGACGCTGTATTTTTAGCCGGCGATATAATAGACGATAAAATGCCGCCCGAAGACGCGCTTATCTTTCTTTCTTATGCTTCAGAGCGTTACCCCTGCTATTATGTCAGCGGAAATCATGAATTTTGGCGCGGCGATATCGACGCCGTAAAGAATATGCTAAAGAGCATGGGCATACACGTCCTTTCCGGTGAAGCTCAAAGCCTTATTGTAAACGGCCAAACGATAAACGTATGCGGCGTTGACGACCCCGAAACAGGCGAGGATATTTTTGCAGCCCAGCTTAAAGCCTGCGTTGAAAGCATATCCGACGATACGTTCACTCTGCTTTTGTCCCACCGTCCCGAGCGTATTTACGAATATGCAAACTTAGGCTTTAATCTCGTGCTTTCAGGGCATGCGCACGGCGGGCAGCTAAGGCTTTGGCCCTTTATCGACGGACTTTATGCGCCGAATCAGGGCTTTTTCCCGAAATTTGCGGGTGGGATGAAGGCTTGCGACGGTACGCCCATTATCATAAGCCGCGGACTTGCGCGCGGATCGACCCGCTTTATGCGAATATTCAATCCTCCGGAGCTTATCGTAATAAAGTTTTTGCCTGCCTGTAAGGAATAGATCATAAAAATACTTCTCTTTAGCTCTTGACAAAAGAGCTTTTTGTATTAAAATTAGTTTGTATGCAAACCAATTTTAATGTGAGGTGCTCTTGTGAACGACTCTCTCCACAATATGATGCTTATAACGCAGAACAGATTTTACCGCAGACTGCTGGGCGAGGCGCTTTCAAAGGGGCTTTCCCCCGGTCAGCCCAAGGTGTTGGAGCTGTTAAGATACAAAGACGAATGCACGCAGACGGAGATATCACACGCGCTCGACCTTGACAAATCCACCGTAACGGGTATCCTTTCCCGCATGGAGGACGCCGGGCTCATAGTGATCCGCCGTGACATAAGGGACAGGCGTCGTACTCTTATTTCCCTGTCGGACGCCGGACGCGCGGCCTCCGACGAAATGGAAGAGGTTTTTAAAAGGACCGACGCGCTTGCATGGGGAAAAATATCCGAAGAAAAGCGGCGTGAGTTTATTAAGCTTTTAAAAGAGATATACGAAAACGTATCCGAAATATAATAATGAAGAACGGAGAAGCATCCATGGAGAAACATAACGAAAAACGCTTGAGATTCGACCGCGCACGGTCGATAGAAGTATCAAAACGGTACATGGTGATGATAATCGGGCTTTTTATAAACGCAGTGGGCATAAACCTTATAACGAACGCAACGCTGGGCACCTCGCCGATAACGAGCGTACCGTATACGTTAGCATTAAAATATTCGCTCTCCTTGGGCGAATTTACGTTTATCGTGAACCTCGCGCTCATCGCCTTTCAGCTGATACTTCTTAGGCGCAGATTCCGCGCAGAGCATTGGCTTGAGATACCGCTTGTATTTCTCTTGTCGGCGTTTATCGACATAACGTCGTATATGTTTATGTGGCTTTCTCCCGAGAACTACGCGCTGAAGATAATACTTCTTCTCATCGGCTGCGCAGTACTCGGCATCGGGGTGGCGCTTGAATTTGTCGCAAACGTCGCAATGCTTCCCGGCGAGGGCTGCGTGAATGCGGTATGCCTTGTCTTTAACACGGATATGGGCAAAACAAAGGTGGGTTTCGACGTGTCGATGACCGTCATCGCCGCCGTAATGAGCCTTATATACTTCGGCGGCCTCATAAGCGTGCGCGAAGGCACCGTTATCTCCGCCGTGCTCGTTGGCATTATAGCAAGAACCATAAGACCCAAGCTTGCCTTTATCGACAGGTTTATACTCTCCTCACGCGCCGAGGCGTAATATTAACGACGCGAAAAGACGCATAAAGTGCGAAAAAGCGCCGTATTTTTAGGGCTTTCGTGTATTTGACCGTCAGCGGCTAGGCGCGTATCTGACAGCGGAAAATCCTCCGTGGGAATATATTAAAGGGAATGCGCCATAGGGTCGCGGCTGTGATTTAGATATCGAGATAAAGGGAGGCAGAAAATGCAGATAGCAGATATTTTAAAAAAGATGATCGATTATTCTGAGGGAAACCGACACGACGTCAACCATCTGCTGAAGGTATGGGGATTTGCCAAAACCATAGGAGAGTTGGAAGGGTTGGATGAAAAAACACAAAGAATTCTGGAGGCAGCAGCCATACTCCACGATATTGCCTGCCCGCTTTGCCGAGAAAAATACGGAAATACCAATGGGAAATATCAAGAGCGGGAAGGAATGCCGCTTGCGCAGGAGTTTTTGAAGGACTGCGGACTGGCCGAGGATGAAAATGAAAGAATAGTTTATCTTATCGGTCGCCACCATACGCTCGGTAATATACAAGGGCTGGATTATCAAATTCTTATAGAGGCCGACTATCTTGTAAATGCAGATGAAAGCCAATATCCTCCGGAAAATATCAGAAACACCTGTGAACGGATATTCAAGACAAAGTCAGGAACAGAAATCCTGAAATCAATCTACATGATTTAAGGAGGATTTAATTATGTTCAGAGCAATGAGAAGAAAGAAGCAGGAAGTTTCAAAGGAAGAATGTATCAGAATATTGAATACAGAAAAACGCGGAGCCTTGGCTGTGATTGGGGATGAAGGATATCCTTACGTCATTCCTCTTGATTTTTACTACGATTCGCAAAATGAGAAAATCTACTTTCACGGTGCAAAAGAAGGACATAAGATCGATGCGATAAAAAACAATGAGAAAGTTTGTTTTACAGTGTGGAATGCCGGAACGCTGAAAGACGGCGACTGGGCTTACTTTGTGACAAGCGTGGTAGTGTTCGGCAAAGCACATCTTGTTACGGATGATCCCGTTGTTTATGAAAAGGCAAAAGCTATCGGCATGAAATATTATCCATCCGCCGCGGAAGTCGACGCTGAGATCGCGAGAGACTTAGGCCGAGTACAATTGGTGGAAATCAGCATTGATCACATGACCGGAAAACTTGTACATGAGAAATAAGGGAAAAATATTAAGATGACAATTAAACGAAACTCGACTCCCCCACTGCCCAAGCGGCGGCGGAAAGATACAGATCGCGTATGCTTCGCGGCAGGGTCGCGGCCGTGTTCCGGACGTCGGAGGAACGGAGATTTAAAAACGGCGCGTTCATGTTCGAGGTCTGGATCGGACAACAAATACATTCAATTACAGGTGATCGATATGAAACGTAAAACGGCAAAAGAAATACTCACAGCTTCCTTTCAGGAGCTTGCGGCGGTGAAAAGCATCGACAAGATCACAATTCAGGAGATCGTGGACAACTGCGGGTATTCACCGGCGACCTTCTACCGGTATTTTAAGGACAAGTATGATCTTATTGCATGGGAACATACCAGATCTGTTGCCGAGATCGTAGATCAGACCGGTGCGGATGATTATTTATGGAAGCAAACACTCTATGACGGAGCCCGTTTGTATAACGATAATAAAGACTATCTGGTGAACCTGCTGCAGCATACTT
This sequence comes from Clostridia bacterium, assembly GCA_017405765.1. Taxonomy (NCBI): domain Bacteria; kingdom Bacillati; phylum Bacillota; class Clostridia; species Clostridia bacterium. The sequence goes on along the minus strand of JAFQZS010000013.1, from coordinate 45,543 downwards.
CGGGTCATGACTCATTTATGCGATATATGACGGAGATCAATTGTGCCGCTCTGGAAAAGTACATATTATCTGTCAACGGTAATCAGAAGCTTACACATGAGGAAATGATGTATGTAAAAATGTATTGCCATGGCTTCGTAGGTCTCGCCTGCGAGTGGATTATGGGAGAGATCAATACAACGCTGGAAGAAATTGCAAAAGTCTATGAGCAGTCGATCCCACAACCGCTGAAAAAGCACCTTTTGTAAATGAGAGAGTTTAACGCTTTTCTCTCATTATGAGAGATCAAAGCATTGTTCTTAATTGAAAGCGCCGCCTTCGTGGATATAATTATAATTAGTTATTGCGCACAATGATACAGCGCGCAACCACAATTTTAAAACTTATAACGGAGGTCGATTGAGATGACAAAAATTGAGTTTTTAAAGTATCTGTCAAAGGGATGGTTCGGCAATTCCCAGCAGCACTCCATTCATGCGCAGCTTTTAAAGGCACGCGGTCTTAATAAGCTTTCTGACAAGATCATGGCAGAATCCGATGAAGAATGGGATGAGGCGAAGAAGGTCAACGCCCGTCTGATCGAGCTGGGCGAGACTCCCGCTGTTGAGATTCAGGAGTATCCTGTGATCACCGATATCAAGGAGATGCTGGAATATGACCTAAAGGAAGCGGCGGAAGCTCTCCCGATGATGAGCAAGGCTCTTTCCATGTTTGATGACGACTATGTTACCAAACATATGATCCAGGAATTCATTGTTGAAGAGCAGGATCACTATAATTGGGTACGGCTTCATCTCTGCCTGATCGAACAGATCGGTATGGATAACTACCTGATCGAGATGCTCGGTGAGTAAAGGAGTGATCGTCATGAGTGAAAAGGAACAGATCTTAGAGGCTATGAGAAAGGCCGGGGAACCTTTGAATGCCGGCAAAGTAGCTGAATTGACCGGACTCGACCGCAAGGTCGTTGACAAGGCATTTGCAGCGATGAAAAAGGAAGGCTCTATCGTTTCCCCCGTAAGGTGCAAGTGGGAGCCTGCCGAAAAATAACGGTATCGACGCCTGCAAGACCGGCGTCCCTCCGATCCTATGAGGTGTACCGGTTTTTTAACAGTAACGTGAAACAAAAGAGGTATAACATGGAGAGTGACAAGTACGATAAATATAACTGCATCCGGCTGGAAAACCAGATCTGCTTTCCAATGTATGCCTGTGCAAAAGAAGTCGTGCGGCAGTACAGGAAACCGCTAGAGAAACTGGGGCTTACTTATACGCAGTATGTTGTGATGATGGTGCTCTGGGAATTCGGCGGCATGACAGAAGGCGAACTTGGCAGAAAAGTATATCTCGACTCAGGAACGCTGGCGCCGCTTCTCAAACGGATGGAGAAGCAGGGTCACATCACACGCATCCGCCCTGAAGCGAATCAAAGAAAACTGTTTGTTGAACTGACGGCAGCGGGAAATGCGCTGAAGGATCAGGCGATAAAGGTGCCCTTCGAAATGGAAGGCTGTCTGAAACTCGAACGCGACGAGCTTATAGCGCTGAAGAAATTACTGGATAAGGCGATTATGCAAATGGAGGTATAAATATGGAGATAAAAGCGGTAAAATTCAGAAAAGACGGTTTTTACACCCAGCCCTTCATCTTTGGCGGCGAGGAAGGCATGGATAAGTTTGATAAGAATATACGCTATCGCGGCAGTTTGCAGAACTACCTGATCGATACCGGCGATGAGGTCATTCTTGTCGACACAGGAATACCGGTCGAAATGCCCGAGGAAGTGCCGGATGAAAATAGCCTGCTTTATACGGGAAAAGACATCCAAAGCTACATGGAGGCATTCGCAGCTCTTGGGTATGATCCAAAGCAGGTGACGAAAATCCTTGTGACGCATAAGCATGCCGACCATACCGGTGAACTTAGATCCTTCCCTAATGCAAAGGTCTATGTCGGCGCAGAGGAAACATCCGCTGAGGAGCTTCAGGAATTAGATAATATTGTACCTGTCGAATATACGGACGGCGCGTATTACAACTTCCCCAAATGTCAGAAGATCGCGGATGGAATTTATTTCATCAAAGCGAAAGGCCACACCAACGGAAACAGCATCGTTATCGTAGAAAACGACGGTTTGTTCTATATGCTCCACGGAGATATCACCTACACGGATGATGCGCTGTATGAGAATAAGCTTTCGGTGGTGTTTGATGATCTTCCCGCAGCGCGCGAGACGCTTGATCGCGTCCGTGATTTTGTTCGCGATCATCCGACGGTTTACTGCGGGACACACACGCCGCAGGGTTATGAAAATCTTGAGGCAAAGCGTGTGATGGATCTTAATGATCCTGTTCCTACGGTATTGGCCGAAGTTGATTTTTCAAAGACAGAGGCAACCGGCAAGTATGTATGCTCCGTCTGCGGCTATGTATATGATCCTGCGGAACATGACGGCGTCGCATTTGAAGATCTGCCGGACGACTGGAAATGTCCGCGCTGCAAAAAGACGAAAGAAAAGTTTAGTAAGGCCTAAATCCCAAAAGACACAAGGGAGGTAATAAAGATGGCAGAAAACGATAAACTTGATGCGGTAAGTTTGGGCGACGGACGCTACAAATGTCCGTGCGGCTATATTTATGATCCAAAGAAGGGCGATCCGAAACATGATATTCCCGCGGGAACAAAGTTTGAGGATCTCCCGGACGACTGGCGCTGCCCCAGATGCAAGCGCAAAAAGGAAAAATTCAAAGCTCTGTGATTTCCGGTTTGTCTGTCCGGATCTCTGAAACATATTGATTTTCCTGCATTTTTTCGCAGGTATGCTGTAATAAAAGGCTACGTTTTCCCTTGTTTTTGCACTTATAGGGCAAAAACAAGGGAAACTTTTTATCTGTTGCCGCCTGCTGCCTTGTCAAGCAAGCGGCGGCGGTAAGGGTCGCGGTAGGGGTATCCGCCTTGTTCTTCACCTTGGAAGTCAGCTGCGCTTTACGCTCTCGCACAGCGGCCTTGCATCCCCGTCGGTGAGGAATACCTTGACGTAAGCCGCCGACTTGTTGAGGGTGAACGCGTACTCGTTTACACCGCTCTGCACCGCCCGAACGAACACCTCCAGCATCTGCCCGGAGGCGGTGTAGCCGGCCAGATAGAGCGTGTGCCCGGCCCCGCTCTTTGCCAAGGTCACGACGGCTTTTGAGCCGTCAAGCTCGACGGAGGAGACGGCGGGGTCAAAGGGGATCTGGACCCACTTGTAAGAAGCGTTGTCATCGGAGTTGTAAGGCACTGCGCCGCTTCCGTCTGCATCAGCACTGCCTCCGGCAGTGACGCCGCTTCCAAGAACCGGCGGTTTGCTCAGAGCGACAGTATTGCCCGAGGCCTTCGCCGTTCCGCCGCTGACAGTCATATCCTTATCAAAGACGATCCCGCGGCTTAGGGATGCGGTCCCTGCCTCAGCTGTAACAGAGCCTGCCGTGATGGTTACGTCGCCACGGTTCATCCAGCCGCCCTGCACCAGAATGCCGCCGCTTTCCGTATCTGCGCTGCCGCTTTGTGCGATAACGGTCATTCCGTTCACATAGACGTCGTAAGCCGTAATTCCGCAGCTGAAGCTACCGGCGTCGGCCCCTTTGGCATTGACGCTGCCGGAATCGGACAGCACGAGCGATCCGTTCGCGATCAAGCCGTAGCTGTAAATACTTGCCCCGCCGTTTGCGTTCAGCGTACCCGCTCCGGAAACAGTCAGCGTACCGGTGGTCATGCTGTGCAGACCACTGCTCGCAGCATATGCATACGTAGTTTCAGGTACGCCGCCGGTGAGTGTGAGGGATGCTCCATCGGCAATGTTTATCCCGACATTGAAGCTCCCGGAATATGACCACACGTCGTTTGGATCGCCGATGAACAGTCCCGACGATGAGTTCCGATTTGTATTGCCGCCGGTAATGACAGAGTCGCCGCCGGTGACATTTATCGTGAAGGCTTCACTTCCGGCATACACGATGCCGCCGTCCTCGTCGTAACTGCTTACAGAGGCGCTGTCAAGGCCCGTGATCGTCGCCCCGTTCAGGGTCAGGGTGTTGGCTGAAGCGTCATAACTTGCTTCACCGCCCGGCGCCACGCTGACGCCGCTGATCACGGACAGGTCCGCAGCATTGGCGCTGGTCACCTGGGTCCCGGCAACGTAAAGATCATAATCGGTAACACTGTCTTCGGTGATGCTGATATCATCGATAAATAAAGCTGCACTATCATCGCCATGCTCATAATATCGTATAGCTACGTACTTTGTTCCGGCGGGGAAGGATTCAGAAACAGTATGCCATTCTTCATCGTCTTTTTGAATATCGATATCAGTATTTAGGAAGGTGAAGCTGCCCACGTCATTATTTGTGGTCGAATAACCTACGGTTAATGATTCCGAATATGATTTGTGTCCCGCCTTGCATCTGAAACTGAAGGTAACGGCTGATCCTCCGGAAATCTCCGGCGAGATCAAATAATTATCCCCATAAGTTTTAGTCATATAATAAAACCTAAAGAGGTTATTACCATAATCATTATAAATGCCGCTGTGATCAGAACTATCGCTTGAAGCGTGATATATAAGCTTCCAATTATTCAGTTCTGACGCATCACTGAAATCATAACTGTATGGAAGCGTGATAGTTGACGCTGCAAACGCAGCCATAGAACACAGGCTCAGACAAAGCGCGAGAATGAGGAACACAGCGAAAAAACGTTTTAGTTTCATGGTCATAATCTCCTTGCAGTTTTGAATATCGTCGCGGAGCGCCTCGGGAAACTCTGTCCCAGCGCTAATTTCTACATATAAGGGGATAAAAAAGACTTTTACCACAACCGACGCTGTGGTAAAAGTCCCGCTACTTCGAACAAATTCCGGGGATATCCCGTACTGACGAAATATGTTGCGCAGATGCGCCAGCTGCTCCCTAATACCTCATCTGTAATATGGCATAAAGCCCTCTCAAGGTCAAGGCTTATCCCTCTAAAACCGGCCGTATGCTTTGTTTCGCAGAAGCATTTGCTCTATTGCCTGTTCGTTAATGTCAGCAATGCAGGTGTTAAGCCTGCCGATGCTCGGCAATTCCGTGTACAGATCTTTGCGCTCTGCCTTGATGTACCGAAAACGCCTATGATTTCGGGGATCTCAAATTCCGTTTTGTCGAACAGACACGCCACGGCTCCCAGGCTGCCATTATCGGCGGCGAGGAGCCTTGCGGCCTTCCCTTTTAAAAAAAACAGCTTAATGCAAAACAGCGGCCGCGCGGGCCGCTGTTTTTTAATGCGATATATATTATTTTGCTTCCGTCTTTTCTTTATCCTCAAGGCCAAAGTTCGGGCAGTTGTTGCATCTCCATATCTCGTCTGCGACCTCGCCCCACTCCTCGGAGCGCTTCTGGCACTTGCCTGCAAGAACGTCTACGTCCTCGGGAGCCATAAGATCGGTCGAATGTGCGCCCGACACGTGCACCATATGAGAGATGCAGTGCGGATTGTCGAGCACCGGGCAGGGACGAAGGTGGTTTTCGTTGAACGGCTGTCCCGCCTTGTACGCCATGAAGAGCGGCGACATATACGCTTCAAGAAGCGTCTTGTCCTTTATATTGGAGTCGGAGTAATGAACGAACGCACAGGGCTCGATGTCTCCGTTCGCGTTTATGTGGAGGTAATTGCGTCCGCCCGCTATGCAGCCGTCAACGAATTCTCCGTCGTTCCAGAAGTCCATAGTGAATATCGCCTTAGTATCTCTGAACTTGCGTACCTGATCGTACATGAACTTGCGCTGCTCGGGCGTTGCCATAAGCTCCGGCACCGCGTCCTTGCCTACCGGCATATAAGTAAAGAACCAAGCGAACTTTGCGCCCCACTCGATCATCGCATCAAAGTATTCCTCGGAGCCTATCACCTCATAATTCTGGCTCGTATAGCAGCACGATACGCCGAAGGGCAGCTTCTTTTCCTTGAGTATCTTCATCGCTCTCATAACGGCGTCGACCGTGCCTGCGCCGCGGCGGGAGTCGGTAGCTTCCTTAAAGCCCTCAACGCTTATCGCCGGAATGAAATTCGTAACGCGCAGCATCTCGTCTGCAAAAGCTTCGTCAATAAGCGTTGCGTTGGTGAACGCCAAAAATTCGCAGTCGTCGTGCTTCTCGCAGAGGCGGATAATATCCTTCTTTCTTACGAGCGGCTCGCCGCCGGAGAAGATGTACATATAAGTGCCCATCTCCTTGCCCTGGCGCACGATGTCGTCAAGCTGCTCGAAGGACATATTGAGCTTGTTTCCGTATTCGGCAGCCCAGCAGCCTATGCACTTTAAGTTGCACGCCGAGGTGGGATCCATGAGTATCGCCCACGGAACGTTGCAGCCGTACTTCTTTCTGAACTTCTCCTGCTTGTCCCATCCTATAAGGCTTGCATTAAGGAAGAAATTATTGAACAGCGTGTGACGCACGTTGTCGTCTATATCTGTCCATACGCTCTTTATGAGCTTGAACCAGTTGCCGTCCTGATTGGTTGCGGCGTCTCTGAAAGCCTGGATCTGAGGGCCGAAATCGTTTCCTGCGATCTTCTCCATCATATCGAGAAGCTTGGGTAAATTTTCTTCGGGATTTTTGTCAAGATAGCTGTAGGCAACGCTGAAGCCCATTTCCTTTATAATATTCGGTACCTTCATACTCGTTTTTCCCTTTCCTTTCAAAAAACGATCTGCGCGGCGGCAAAAAAGATAAATAATAAAAACAGCCGTGTAAAAATACGCAGATGTTTGATTTTATTTATAAACCTTATTATAGTATCGCATTTTTTAGATTTCAATAAACAAAAAATGCGTTTTTTGTGCCATTTTAGACGCTATTTTGCAAAAAACTCGATTTTGAATGTCGGATCGGCCTTTTTTGTTACACAATTGACAAATTGTCTAAAAAGTCGAAAAACACATATGGTTTTACACCCCTCCATTAGGATCTAGGCGTTGTAAGAGCACAAAACAGCTGCATTTCCTCAAATATCGCCTTTTATCAAGTATTTATTTCGATCATTGCGTACTTTTAAAGTTTATTGTTAAATCACGCAAAAGACTTTTTGAAGCAAATGCTTCGATATAGCCAAAAAAAGGTTGTAAAATATAAATAAATATGTTATCATTTCTTTATAAGTTTTATTTATTCTGAACAAACCGCAAAACGCGGCGAAAAAACCGCGCGCGGTCTTTAGAGTGCCTGTTTTAGAAAAATTTTATTATAAAGGAGATAATTATATGGTAAGCATTGATCTGTCAGGCAAAAACGTACTTATCACCGGCGCAGGCGGCGGTATCGGCGGCGGTATCGCAAACGTATTCGCTCAGGCGGGAGCGAAGGTCTACGTTGCGGACTGGAAAATCGAAAACGCCGAAAAGAAGGCCGCAGAATTAAAGGCGAACGGCTTCGACGCCGTACCTGTGATGCTCGACGTTACGAAAAAAGACGACATCACCGCAGTCGTTGACAAAATCGTTGCCGACGACGGCAAGATCGACAACCTCGTTACGTGCGCGGGCGCATGCTACAACATACCCTTTATGCAGACGACCGAGGATCAGCTCCGCACGCTGCTCGAGATAAACCTGATATCCGTAAACAATACATGTCAGGCAGTCTTAAAGCACATGATACCGCGCAAGGAAGGCAAGATTGTTAATATCCAGTCCTCCGCTTCGCGCGAAGGCCATCCGCTGACCTCGCATTACGCAGCGTCGAAATTCGGCGTAATGGGCCTTACGCAGTCGATAGCGCTCTCCGTTACGGGCGACAATATCAACGTAAACGGCCTCTGCCCCGGATTTATAGACACCCAGCTCGGCGCTCAGCAGGGCTCGAACCTCTGGGATGTGCTTATGAAGGCTTACGGCCAGCCTAAGGAGCAGATGCTTCAGACCCTCGTAGCAAAGACGGTTCCCATGGGACGCATGCAGACGCCCGAAGACGTAGGCTACGCAGCGCTGTTCTTATGCTCCGATATGGCGAAGAACATCACCGCTCAATCGCTCAACATCGACGGCGGCATGAAGCTCGACTGATTTTGAGTCTTCGATAAATATAATAAGGAGATAATCGTTATGGTGAAAATAGATATGACCGGTAAAAACGTACTCATTACGGGCGCGGGCGGCGGCATAGGCGGCGGCATCGCCGACGTATTTGCCGAAGCCGGTGCGAAGGTGTACGTTGCCGACTGGAAAATGGAAAACGCCGAAAAGAAGGCCGCAGAGATAAACGAAAAGGGCGGCAAAGCCGTTCCCGTAATGCTCGACGTTACGAAAAAAGACGATATCTACGCCCTTATCGACAGGATAGTCAAAGAAGACGGCAATATAGACAATCTCGTTACATGCGCGGGCGCATGCTACAACATCCCCTATATGAAGACCACCGACGAACAGTTCAGAACGTTGCTTGAGATAAACCTTCTTTCGGTAAACAACACGTGCCAGGCGGCTCTTAACTATATGGTTCCGAGAAAGCAGGGCAAGATAGTAAACATTCAGTCGGCGTCCTCACGCGAGGGCTCGCCCATATGCTCACACTATTCGTCGTCGAAATTCGGCGTAATGGGCCTTACTCAGTCCATCGCGCTCGCCGTTGCAAAAGACAACATCAACGTAAACGGTCTCTGCCCCGGCATCGTAGTAACGTCGCTCGGCGCACAGCAGGGCTCCAACCTCGTTGACGTTATAATGAAGAGCAGCGGTCAGTCGAGAGAGGCTATACTTCAGTCGCTTATTGACAGGAACATCCCCATGGGACGCTTCCAGACGGCCGAAGACGTGGGCTACGCGGCGCTCTTCTTATGCTCCGATTACGCGCAGAACATCACGGGACAGTCTTTGAATATTGACGGCGGCATGAGGCTCAACTAAGCGTTCCCGTACTTAAAATCACAATAAAATTACAGGATGGACTGTCATGATAAACTTTGATTTTACAGGTAAAAACGTTCTTATAACCGGCGCTGGCGGCGGCATAGGCGGCGGCATCGCCGACATATTTGCAAAGGCAGGCGCGAAGGTGTACGTTGCCGACTGGAAAATGGAAAATGCCGAAAAGAAGGCCGCCGAAATAAACGAAAATGGCGGCAAAGCCGTTCCCGTAATGCTCGACGTTACGAAAAAAGACGATATCTACGCCCTTATCGACAGGATAGTCAAAGAGGACGGCAATATAGACAATCTCGTTACGTGCGCCGGCGCATGCTACAACGTGCCCTACATGAAGACTACCGACGAGCAGTTCAGAACGCTGCTCGAGATAAATCTTCTTTCGGTGAACAACACGTGCCAGGCGGCTCTTAATTATATGGTTCCGAGAAAACAGGGCAAGATAGTAAACATTCAGTCGGCGTCCTCGCGCGAGGGCTCGGCTATATGCTCGCATTATTCGTCATCGAAATTCGGCGTTATGGGCCTTACTCAGTCCATTGCACTTGCCGTTGCGAAAGAGGGCATAAACGTAAACGGCATCTGCCCCGGCCTCATTGTTACGGGGCTCGGCAATCAGCAGGGCTCGAACCTCTGGGACGTTATTTCAAAGAGCACGGGACAGCCGAGAGAAGCCGTGCTTAAATCTCTCGTTGAGAAGAACGTGCCAATGGGACGTTACCAGACGCCCGAGGACGTGGGATATGCGGCGCTCTTCTTATGCTCCGATTACGCGCAAAACATCACGGGACAGTCTTTGAACGTTGACGGCGGCATGAGACTCAACTAAGCGTTCCCGTATTTAAAACTTATTAAAATTACAGGAGGGACTTTCATGGTAAACTTTGATTTTACAGGTAAAAACGTTCTTATAACCGGCGCAGGCGGCGGTATAGGCGGCGGCATCGCCGACGTATTTGCAAAGGCAGGCGCGAAAGTATACGTTGCCGACTGGCTTGAAGAAAACGCAAAGAAAAAAGCCGATGAAATAAACGCCGCAGGCGGCAAGGCCGTTGCGGTAAAGCTCGACGTGACCGACCTTAACGCCATTGAGGATACGATGAAGATGATAGTTGACGCCGACGGCGGCATCGACAATCTCGTTACCTGCGCGGGCGTTATGTATAATAAGCCCTATATGATGACGAAGCCCGAGGAAATGAAGCTTACGCTCGATGTAAACCTCGTTTCGGTAGATAATCTCTGCCATGCGGCTTTAAAATATATGCTTCCCAAGAAGGCCGGCAAGATAGTAAACATTCAGTCGGCGTCTTCGCGTTTAGGCAATCCGAACAGCGCGCATTACGCGGCTTCCAAATTCGGCGTAATGGGTCTTACCCAGTCGATAGCGCTTGCCGTTGCAAAAGAAAATATAAACGTAAACGGCATCTGCCCCGGCCTCGTAGTTACGGGTCTCGGCGACCAGCAGAACAGCTCTACGATAACCATGTATATGAAGGCAAGAAACTGCACGAGAGAAGAAGCTCTCGAAGCGTTAAAGACCTTCTCGCCTATGGGTCGCTTCCAGACCGGCGAGGACATGGGCAACGCCGCTTTATTCCTCTGCTCCGATTACGCTAAGAACATCACCGGCCAGTCTTTGAACGTTGACTGCGGCATGAGACTTAACTAAAAGATCCAAACACAAAAGGCATCCGCCGCAAAAATGCGGCGGATGCTTCTTTTTTGCCGTTTTAGGATTCACGCTTTTACATACGCGCTCATTCCACCGCAGATTATTTTCGTTGCAGCGCGGATCAAATCCTCCACCGGCATCTTTTTCCCGTCAGCCACCCATTGGCGATAGAGGATAGTAGAGTTTGCGGCAAAATAAGCGAAGACAAGGTTATCCTCATAGGGATCGTTACTGAACGCCCCTTTATATTTTTTTGCCTGATATTCCATTATCTTTGCATTCACCATATCTCCTATGTGGCCGGAGGGGCCTGTGCAGAGCATCCGCTCATGCAGCGGCGACATATTTGTAACATACTCAAAGTAATACCGCGTGATGCGCTTGATGTCCGCAAGGCTGTGATATGATACGTCCTGACTGATAAAATCGGAAACTATCTCATCCTGAAGCTCGGCCAGCAGATCGTCCATATGTTCATAGTGCAAATAAAATGTTTTGCGGTTGATCCTGGCGCGCGCCGCCAATTCCTTCACGGTTATCTCGGAATACTCCATTTCGATCATCATTTCCTCAAATGCCCGGCGTATGGCTTCATGCGTCTTTATCACACGAAGGTCCTGCTTGTTTTGTTCGATCGGCTTCATTGACTTGTTCTCCCTCTCCGGCATATACTTATTCCTCAAATGGGCAACTTGTGTTGCATAAGCCTTTAATTTTCTTTATGTGGCCATTGCCAAATAGTTACATGTTGATTATAATGGACTTGCGAGCAAAAAACAACATAAGAGTATTAAAATAAAAAAAGCGAGGGCCGTGGTTTTAACGTAATATATGACTTTATCAAACGGAGTAAAAATGCCCCTTGAGGGTTTGGGGGATATTTCAGCTCCCCGACCCGTAAGTCTGCAAGAATGTCCTTCCGGACGGCCGTTAAGACGTGTTATCGTTCGATCGGCACGGCGGCGCAAAGCGCGCTCAAAAAGTGAAAATGACTGCCCGGCGCTGCTGCGCCGCGCCTCATTCTTAAAAATATATATCGCCGAATATCTCGATGATTTTTAAACGAACCTTAATGAAAGAGAGGAATTTAAACCATGAAAAAAAGAGGAATATTAGCGATCCTTATAGCTGCCGTCATGATCGCGGCAATCGCTGCACCCTGTATTGCGGCTTCAAAAACGGGCTATGACGACGTCCCCGACGACGCGTGGTACGCAGAGGCTGCCGCCCATCTCAAATCAAAGGACATAATGAACGGTACGGGCGATAACAAGTTTTCGCCGGATGATGTGTTTACGCGCGCGCAGCTTGCCACCGTGCTGTACCGCATTGCGGGAGAACCTGCGGTAACAGGCGAAGACAGCTTTACCGACACTCAAGACGGGCTGTGGTATTCCGACGCGGTTCTTTGGGCTGAGCAAAACAATATTGTAAACGGGATCGGCGGCGGCCTGTTCGGAACGAACAATGCCACCACGCAGGAGCAGCTTGCAACAATGCTTTGGCGCATGGCGGGAGAGCCTGCGGCGTCTGCCGCTTCCGACTCAAGCGCTTATGCCGCGCAGGCGGCAACGTGGGCAAGAGAGAAACAAATTGCTCCTACTTCGGCATATTATACCTTTACTCCGAAGGCCGACGCGACGCGCGCTCAGGTCGCCGCTTTGGTATCAGCTTATCTCGCCATGAGCGAATCGTCATCGCTGAATACCGTTGACCTCTCCGAAGCCATGAAAACGATACCCGAGTCTTACACTACCGCTGCGGCAAAACAGGGCGAGATAGTGCGCTTCGACTATGATACGGCAGCGGGATCAAAATACGCTTACGTCTATGTTCCATACGGTTACGACTCAAGCAAACAATATGACATACTCTATATTATGCACGGAGGCGGAGGCAGCGCAGAAACCTTATTCGGCGGCGCAGATCAAAGCAACGACATCAAAAACGCGATCGACCACCTTATAGAAAACGGTGAAATGGCCCCTATTCTTATCGTAACGCCTACGTTTTATACTAACGCGCATAACGACAGCAGCGTAAACGGCTCTTATGACGCCGTGCGCGAGTTCCCCAACGAGCTTGCAAATTATCTGATGCCATCAGTTGAGAGCGCATATTCCACATACGCTCCGACGGCGGATGCGGCCGGTTTCAAAGCGTCACGTGAACACCGCGCTTTCGGCGGTTTTTCAATGGGATCGGTAACTACCTGGTTCGTATTTGAGCAGCTCCTTGATGATTTCGCCACATTTATCCCCATAAGCGGCGACAGCTGGACCGTATCCATGCAGGGCGGCCAGTCACAGGCAAAGGAAACTGCCGAAAAGCTGGCGCAGGCCGTTGCAGATCAGGGCTATACCGCAAACGACTTCTTCATCTATGCCATGACCGGAACAGACGACATTGCCCAGCCGATGATGACGGCTCAGCTTGACGCGATGAGGCAGTATACCGATACGTTCCGCTTTACCTCTTCCGATATGAGCGCCGGCAACATCACATATCGGGTACACGAGGGCGGAGTCCATGATATGCCCAATGTAAAGATCTATCTCTATAATGCCCTTCCCGATATCTGGGGCGGCGTAAATACCGATGCGGCGGCTCCCGCAGCTCCCGCTTCCGATACAGAGAAAAAAGCCCTTGTGATTTACTTTGACTACGCGGAAAACGTGGACCCCGGCGATATGGATGTTGACGCGGTGTCCTCCGCAAGCCTCGACGGACGATTAAATCAGAATATCCGCACTCTGAAAGTCATGGCCGACGAAATTCAGTCTCTGAAGAATGCGGACGTTTTCTCAATTCAAATAAACGAACGCTACTCTGCCGATTATGAAACTATGGTGAGCATTGCACAAAAAGATCAGCAAAACGATAAGCAGTTTACTTTCCGCAAAACGCTTCCCGATCTTGAGCAATACGACACGATCTATTTCGGTACGCCCGTATGGTGGGGACAGCTTCCTCAGCCTGTGAAAGTATTTTTGGAGCAGAACAGCTTCGCAGGAAAAACGGTAGTTCCTTTCGGCATAAATCTCGGCAGCGGCTTCGGTCGGATCTTAACGCAGTACAGCGAGCTTATGCCTGACGCGAACATTGCGGAAGGTATAACAATAAGCGCCTCAACAACAAATGAATCGGCAAAGGCTCAAACCGCTGAATTTTTCTCATAAGGCGCAATTATCAAAAAGACAGCGCGATCCATCGCATAAAAAAAGAGACGGCTTCGTCTCTTTTTTTGTCTTTCCTTTTATTCCTTTAAAAAGTCCAATATACGCCGCGCGTCGTTATACCCCTTCTCGTAGAGCATCTGAAGCTTGTCCTTATCCTTCGTAAGCGTCTCGACGCCGCAAAGGTCATCCGGAGCCAAAACGAGCGCGCGCCCTTCCTTCATATACTGTATTGCCTTCGCCACGCTGTCGTTATACGTTTTATAGCGTTGCAGTATCAGCTCGGCAGCCTTTGGAAATTTTCTTCTTACGATGCGCGCAGGCCAAATGTCCTTCTTTTGTATTCGTTTGAAATCAAGCGGACGCGTAAGTATAACTATTACCTTTTTGCATCCGTCGCGCAGCGCCTTTTCTATCGGCACGGGATCGGATATGCCTCCGTCGTAATACGGCACGCCGTCTATAACGTACGGCTTGCACACCATAGGTATGGCCGATGACGCCTTGCATACGCTGTAATCGTCTCGCTTAAAGTCCTCTTTTTCAAAATATTTCGTCTCGCCCGTGAGCGCATTGGCCGCAACTATCTTGACCTTTGCAACAGCCTTGGAAAACATATCGAAATTGAGCGGATACTCTCCGTCGGAATTTGACAGAGTGCCGTAAATATAATCAAGATCGAGATAAGAGCCGTGCTTTATGAAATTTCCGGGGCTCATGTATTCCTTTCGCATGGAATACTCCATATAGAACGTTCTGTTTCTTCCCTTCTGACGACCCAAAAACGAAGCTACGTTCGCGCTGCCCGCCGAAACGCCTATAAGATAATCAAAATTGATATTATGGTCAAGACAAAAATCGAAAACCGCCGAACCGTATATGCCTCTGAGTCCTCCGCCTGCGTCCACGATGCCTATCATGCGCCTCAACCTTTCCGTAGTTACTTTTATCTATTTTTACTTTATCACATGAAAAAATGCAAATCAAAAGACAAACAGGCCGATTTGTAAAAAAATATAACAAATACGGATTTTGTATAATAGAAAAAGGGAGCGAATGCGCTCCCTTTTTCTAAATAATATTACTCTTACTTACTCTTTATATACTTATCCATTGCGGCTGCGGCAGCCTTGCCGGCACCCATTGCAAGGATAACGGTAGCTGCGCCTGTAACGGCGTCGCCGCCTGCGAAAACGCCTTCCTTGCTCGTCTGTCCCGTTGCTTCCTCTGCAACGATGCAGCCCTTTCTGTTCGTTTCAAGATCGGGAGTCGTGCTGCGGATGAGCGGGTTCGGAGACGTGCCTATCGACATGATAACGCAGTCAAGGTCAATAGTATATTCGCTGCCTTCCTTAACGACAGGTCTGCGGCGTCCCGATGCGTCGGGCTCGCCAAGCTCCATCTCAACGCACTCAACGCCCTTTACCCAGCCGTTTTCGTCGCCGAGTATCTTCGTGGGAGCGGTGAGCAGCTTAAAGATTATGCCCTCTTCCTTAGCGTGGTGTATCTCTTCGTTTCTTGCGGGCATCTCTTCCTCGCTTCTGCGGTAGAGGATGTAGACTTCCTCGGCGCCTATGCGCTTTGCACAGCGGGCAGCATCCATTGCAACATTGCCGCCGCCTACGATGGCTGCGCGCTTGGGCACCATTACGGGAGTGGGATTATTCGGCAGATATGCCTTCATAAGATTTATTCTCGTTAAGAACTCGTTAGCGGACAGAACGCCGTTTAAGTTCTCGCCGGGGATATTCATAAAGCTGGGAAGGCCTGCGCCGCTTCCAACGTATACGGCCTCGAAGCCGTCGTCCTTCATAAGCTCGTCAATAGAACCGGTCTTACCTACTATGTAGTTAAGCTCAAACTTAACGCCCTTGTCAGAAAGAGTATCTATCTCACGCTGAACGATGGCCTTGGGCAGTCTGAATTCGGGTATGCCGTACACGAGCACGCCGCCTGGCTTGTGGAACGCCTCGAATACGGTAACGTCGTATCCCATATTCGCAAGGTCGCCCGCGCAGGTAAGGCCGGAGGGGCCTGCGCCGACTATTGCTACCTTATGACCGTTCTTCTTTATGTCTATCGGCTCGGGCTTCTCGTTCGCCATGCTCCAGTCTGCTGCGAAGCGCTCAAGACGGCCTATTGCTACAGGCTCGCCCTTTCTGCCGCGAACGCACTTGCTCTCGCACTGCGATTCCTGCGGGCATACTCTGCCGCATACTGCGGGAAGGGAGCTCGTCTCCTTTATCTTCTTTGCAGCGGCCGAAAAGTCGCGGTTGGCAATAAGCTGTATAAAATCGGGTATCTGCACGTTTACGGGACAGCCGGAAATGCAGGGGCGCGCCTTGCAGTTGAGGCAGCGCTGCGCTTCTTCTACTGCCTGCTCCTCGGTATATCCCAAAGCAACTTCTTTAAAGTTCTTATTTCTGACGTTGGGATCCTGCTCCGGCATCGGGCATTTTATCTGCGACATGTTAGGCATTTTTGATTACCTCCTCAAGATTGCATCTATGTCTTTCCATAGCTTCCTGCTCAAACTTCTTATACATCTTCGAACGGCGTATAGTCTCGTCAAAATCTACGAGATGACCGTCGAAATCGGGGCCGTCAACGCATGCGAACTTCGTCTCTCCGCCTACGGTCAGGCGGCAGCCGCCGCACATTCCCGTACCGTCGACCATTATCGGGTTCATGCTCACTATGGTCTTTACGTTGTACTTTTTGGTGGTAAGGCATACGAACTTCATCATTACGAGCGGGCCTATCGCTATTACTACGTCATACTGCTCGCCTGCCTGAAGCAGAGCTTCAAGCTCATTGGTAACAAGATTCTTTCTGCCGTTAGAGCCGTCGTCGGTGCAAACTATGAGGTTCTCGCATACGGCCTTCATCTCGTCCTCAAGGATTATTATGTCCTTCGTTCTGAAGCCTGCGATTATATCCACCTTCGCGCCCATCTCATGAAGAGCCTTCGCCTGCGGATAAGCGATGGCGCATCCGAGGCCGCCGCCTATAACGCACGCCTTCTTTATGCCTTCAAGCTCGGACGGCAGTCCAAGCGGGCCTGCAAAGTCATGTATATATTCGCCTTCGTTCAAAAGTCCCAGCGCGGCGGTCGTCGCTCCGACTTCCTGGAAAATTATCGTTATCGTGCCTTCTTCTCTGTTGTAATCCGCTATGGTCAGAGGGATGCGCTCTCCGTCATCGGATACTCTTAAAACTATGAACTGACCGGGTTTAGCCTTTTTGGCTACATGAGGGGCTTTAACGCGAAACAGTTTTACCTGTTCGTTCAAAACCTTCTTTTCAACGATTTGATACATACTTCAAACTCCTCCAAACGAATTCAGTATATATTTATTATAATACTATGTACGAAAAATTCAAACTTTTTTCACTGATTTTTTACAAGAATATATAATCTTTGAGCAGAAATAATAAAAGAGCGCCGAGTATCGGGGCATTTTTGATATGTTTTTCACACATTTGACCGGGTCTACAGTCAAAGTTTTTTACAAAGGAGAATATCCATGGCAAAAAAACGCCTTAAAAAGGAAAAAGCAGCCCTCGGAGAGCATAAGACTCTCGCCCTTTCGGAAGAAAGCAGGCGCGACGAACAAACGAACGCCGCCATACCGTCAGAGGACGCCGCATCACGCGCCCGCGACTGGTGCCAAGAGAATAAACTATGAAAAGGGCGCTTTCGCGCCCTTTTCGCCCTTTTGTCGTTATCCGCCTATTTTCGCAACAAGCGAATCCATATCCACGTCTTCGCTTATTATGCCTATTTCCTTTTCCCACTCGGCCAGCGCCTTCCAGCTTTCCTCATTTATATCCAAAAAGCCGTGCTCGTCTGACGACATAAGCGGCAGAAGTATCTCCATGCTCATTTTTTCAACTTCGGCGTTCAGCGGATAATTGGCCTTGTCCTGATTTGCAAGCAATATGGAAAGCGCCTCTTCGGGGTCGTTTTTCATATCCTCAAATCCGCGCTTCGATGCGCGCATGAATCTTTCAAGCTTGTCGCTCTCATTTTTCACCTGCGATTCGCCCGTTATAAGCACAAGCTCCTCATAATCGGGCACGCCCTCGTCCTTTATATCAAAATAAACTACGTCCACGCCCTCGTTTAAAAGCTCGGGGTACTCGTGATTTATATACGCGCCGATTATAGCGTCCACATTACCTGTGATAAGCGAAGCATTTACGTCAAAACCGACGTCTATAAGATTTATCTCGTCCGCAGAAAAACCGTTGTGCTTCGCCATGGCAGCAATATAGTACTCATTGTCCGTCGTGCCGGGATAGCCTACTGTCTTGCCGCGCAGATCGCCCGCGCCGTTTATGCCGCTTTCCCTCATGGAAATAACTACGTTCAAGGGATGTGCAACGACCGTGCCGAGTATCTTTATCGGTATATGCTGATTTACGGCCGTTTGAAGTATGTTCGGCTGATAATAAAGGCCTGCGTCGGCCTTGCCCGCCGCAGTCATCGTTATAGCGTCGTTTGTATTTGCGGGAAGCTGTACATTAACGCGAAGCCCTTCTTCTGCGTAATATCCCTTTTCTATAGCCACATAAATGAACGAATGCACCGCGTTTGGATACCAGTCGAGCACTATATCAAAATCCTCAAGCTCGTCTGCGTCCTGTTTGCCGCCGGAATTGCTGCACGCCGTGAACATAAATACCGTGATAAGCGCAAGTATCAGAGCAAGTATCCTTTTCTTCATTATTATCCTCCCTTTCACGTTACTCCTTCATAGTGCCGAGTACCGCGCAAAACAGCGCCGTCATCTCGGAAATGCTCGGAATATATACCTTTTCCTGCGGCGTGTGCATGCCCTGCTGCACGGCGCCGAATGCATCAAGTGCGGGCACGCCGTAATAATAAAACCAGCATGCGTCGGTCGCGGTAGGATCTGCGATCTCCGTTATCTCAAGGCCCATCGTTTCACCGGCCTTTTTCACTATACTAACGGCTGCGCTGCCCGCGTCGTTTTTCTCAAGCGCGGGAAAAAGTATATGATGCTCCACCGTTGTTGTGCAGAAAGGATCTTCGTTTGATGCGGCCAGCGACTCTATATTAGCCTCCGCCTCTTTGAACGACTCGTTTGTCGGAAGGCCCGCAACGCAGAACTCCATATGCGCGTCTCCCGCGACTATGCCGTTGGGCCTGCCGCCCGATATGGGCGCTACATTATAATATATCTCGCGCTCGTAATCGTTGAAGCTGTAATATTTAAGGATCTTGTGGGCGAGCTCCTTTATGGCGCTGTGACCGTCCATATATGCGCCTCCGGCATGAGCCTCAACGCCCTTTACATCCAGCGCTCCCAAGATCACGCCGTCGCGCTGCGACACCACGCCGTAGCCTTTGTCCGTCTTTACGGCGTACTCGAAAACGTATGCGCACTCGGCTCCGGCCGCCTCAGCTTCAAAAACCTTGCATCCTGTGGGCGAGCCGATCTCTTCATCACAGCTGTATATGAGCACTATTTCCTTATCCGGCAAAAGTCCAAGCTCCGACGCTATCCTTACGGCATAGGCCGATATGACCACGCCGGCCTTGCAGTCGCCTGTACCAAGCCCGTGAAGCCATCCCTCATCATCTCGAAACGGCGGATATTTTTCGGCAAAGCCTACGGGGAACACTGTGTCAAGGTGAGCGTTTAGGACTATTTTCCCGTTCTTTGAGCCTGCATTTACCCTGGCGACAAGGTGTGTGCCCACGCCCTCGCAGAATACTTCTTTCATCTCGATACCGGGTATAGACGAAAGCATCGCGCGCGTCATATCAACGGTCTTTCTGTTGCCCTCGATATATCCCGACTCGCTGTCCACCTTTGCGTATTCCTCCAAAAGCTTTACCTGAGCTTCAAGATAACGCTCGGCACATTCGCGTATTTTTTTTGCTTCCATATTTTCTCCTTTCGCATTTTTAAAAGAAAAGGCGGATGACCCGGATAAGGTCGTCCGCCCGAAACGCTTTGTTTTGGTCTTTTATTTCCCTACGTTGGCATTATCCAAATCAGGTAATGGGTATAGGCGCGACGCCACATCTCAGCCGCTTTTCGCAAGCTCCCCTCATTTATATGCTTTTTTAGGATGTTTATACAGATATAATAGCACAATTTTATTCTTTGTCAATACAAATTACGGCGTTAAAAATAGGCTCTTATTGAAACGCGGATCTATAAACGGCGTTTATCGCATCGGCGTCGGCCGAGATCACCATTGAAATGTAATTGCCGTTCTGCTCTACGCTTGAAGCCTGTATTTTATTGTACTCATCCGGAAAATAGTTTTTTGTTTCGTTAAGCTTGGCCTGATACCTGTTTTCAAGCTTATCCTTTATTGACTGCGCCGCATTTGCATCTGCGGCCTCAATGAAAACTATCTCGTCTGCCGATACGCCCGACACATTGATCTTCGCGGCAAACTGAGCATACTCGCCTTTCTCTATGCCGTAGAACGATAACATCTCCTCGTCTGAAAGGTCCAGCATATCCTGATCGGAAACAAACTCTCCTATACTATCCATAACTGCGCCCAGATCCACCGCAGTCTCTTCCTTAGACGCGCTGTCGCTGCATGACGCGGCCATGAAAAGCGCGCAGATCATTATTGCCGCAGAAATACCCGCTTTCACTCTCTTAAAACGAATGCCGTAATCCATTATACCTGCTCCTTATTTAAAATTTTTTGATACGCAAAACAAATTATTCCATTGCCGAAAGACTTCCCGCCATGCTTATTTTCTTCAATCTGAAATAGAGAGCGAAATTCACCAAAAGCGCAAAGCACATTGTAAGCGCCGCCGCCCATACGAAGCACGAAGGCGCAATATCGGGCGCGAACATTACTATTTCCACTTCAGCCGTCTTCACTACGAAACGTCCTAAAAATACTCCTCCGACGAGTCCTATAGCTATACCGATAAGAGTTGAGACCATGTTCTCGCGGTAAATATACTGCGCTGTCTCGCGGTCGGTAAAACCGAGCACCTTTATCGTCGCTATCTCGCGTATACGCTCGTTCACGTTAATATTTGTAAGATTGTACAGCACCACAAAGGCCAAAAGCCCCGCAGAGAATATTATAACATAAACTATATAGTTTAAACTATCCATTACGTTTTTAAAATGCTCTCTAGTATCGTTATTATATGAAAGCCCAAGCACTCCGTCATGCGAGAGCATATCGTATGAAAGCTCGTCGCCTTTAGTTTCATCAGTCATATTGATGAGCAGAGCGTTGTAAACGATATCTTTTTCATATTCTCGCTCGTAATCTTCATGCGATATGAACACATAATTGTAGGCGTAATTTTCACAAACGCCCGCTATACGAAACTTTCGCGCCTCATCCTGTTCGCCCACGATTATCATATCTCCCGTGCTCACGTCCAAAAGACGCGAAAGCTTCTCCGATATCACCGCGCCGTTTTTTAAATCAAATTCTTCTTTCGTTTCACGGTCGTGTATATTTACAAAGCT
Source organism: Clostridia bacterium (assembly GCA_017405765.1). NCBI lineage: Bacteria > Bacillati > Bacillota > Clostridia > Clostridia bacterium. The sequence goes on along the minus strand of JAFQZS010000013.1, from coordinate 24,264 downwards.
TGTGAAATCTTCTGTACGGGAAGGAACAAAAACGTATGCGTCATAGCTTTTAGAGTCTGATGAAGCTTTTGTTGACTTTTCCATAACGCCGATATTCTCGCTTATATAAGGCGATGCGCTTACCGCGTTTTCTATATCGAGACGCTGCTCGTTCGACGCCGCGTCGTCCACAAGCATCGTGGCGCTCTGTATGAACACCTCGTCGAACTGCTTATCTACTATCGAAGATATCGAATATTTCAGCATAAAGCCCGTAAGCATGAGCGCGCTGCATCCCGCAATGCCCACAACGGTCATGATTATACGTCCCTTGTATCTGAAAATATTTCTCGCGGCTACTTTTTTTGTAAAGCTCATGCGCCGCCATATGGGAGTGCGCTCCAAAAAGACGTGCTTGCCTGTTTTCGGCGGCTTTGGTCTTAAAAGCGCGGCCGGTCTTAGCCTCAGCTCCCTCATGCAGGCAAAAAGCGCGGAAACGGCCGTACATAAAACTGCTACCCCTATGCACCACATTCCTATCCCCCACTTAAAGGAGGTGATCGCTCCCGGAATATTGTAAAGTATTCCGTAGGCGTTCATGATGACGGCGGGAAATATGCGAAAGCCCAATAAAAGTCCCAAAAAGCCGCCAATGACGCTTGCCGCCGACGCATATATCACATATTGCACAGCTATACGTCCCGACGAAAAGCCAAGCGCCTTTAAAACGCCTGTCTGAGTGCGCTGCTCCTCTACCATGCGCGTCATCGCCGTAAGACATACTAAAAGCGCCACGGCTATGAACATCACGGGAAATACCGTCGCGATCGCGCCTACTCGGTCGGCGTCGGTGCCGTAGCCCTCATAATCCACAAAGTCGCGTCTGTCGAAAATATACCATTTCGCGCCGCTCTTAAAATCCTCTATTTTACTCTCCGCGTCGGCTATATCCTCCGCGGCCTTTGAAAGCCGCGCTTCTCCGTCGGAAATGTCGTTCTCTGCCGAGGATATCTTTGCCTTTGCGTCTTTAAGCTCGGCGCGGGCGTTTAAAAGCTCGGCCTCGCCGTCGTCTATGAGAAGCCTGTTCTTTTCAAGCTCGCTTTCGGCGTCTATGAGGCTTTGTTTCCCCGCTTCAAGTTCCGCTCTTTTTTCGGAGATTTCGGCCTTTGCCTTTTCTATCTGCAGCGCAGCGTCGTCAAGCTGAGATTTTTTAGCGGCAAGCTCTTCTTTGGCCGCAGAAAGGGCGGCCCAGGCTTCGTCAATGTCCGGCACGGCTATGGGAAGCGCTTTCGCCTCCTCTAATTCTTTTACTTTACTCTCATATTCGGCATACGCCGCATTATATCCCGAAAGTCCCGCGTTATATTCCTCTTCGGCGCTTATAATATCCGCTTCGGCCAAAGAGAGCTGCTCGTTTGCTTTTCGCGCGGTCTCGTCATACTCCGCCTTGCCTGCTTCATACTCCAAAAGCGCGGCAGCGTAATCCGCTTTACCCTCCTCTAAGCGCTTTTCTTCATCGGAAAAGCGAAGAAGCGCATCGTCGTATTCTTTTTTTGACGAAGACAGCTTCCCTTTCCCGTCTTCCAAATCACGCTCGGCCGCTTCGTAATCTTCGCGCGCTTTTAAAAGCTCCGCCGTTTCATCGGCCACGGCGCGGTCGGCGCGCTGCGGCAAAAGCGCTTGCGACGCCTCATAAAAAACGTCGTCATATCTGTCTAAAAGCGCGTAATATTCATCAGAGAACGCGTCCATATCCTCATTTTTTGAAAGCGTTATGTAAACGTCCGTATACGTCGAATAAGAAAACGCCTCTTCGGGTATAAGACAGAAAGCGTCTATAGTGCCGTTTCCTATGTTCGTATTGCCTCGATTAAAAGAAATATACAGGGGCGACTGAACTATTCCGACTATTTTAAAGGACGTATTATTAAGATGATCTTCGGCGCTGTTTTCCTCATCGTTTAAAGACAGCACGATCTCGCTTCCTACTTTAAAATACTCGGGTGTGCGCGTGTTTGTTTCAACTAAGCATTCGGAGGCGTTTTGCGGCATCCTGCCCTCGATAAGCATAGGCAGGTCCTGCGTGTCGGAAAGGCTTAGGGACATGGCTTTAACTATGATATCCCTGCCGTCCGGATTTTTTGCAAAGCAGTCTAAATAATACGACGGCCTTAAATCTTTTACGCCCTCTATATTTTTAAGCGCGGCGATGTCCTCGCCGTCAAAGCCCGCATTTGAAATGATATGCATATCGGAAAGCCTGTATTCGTCAAAATAGACCTTCGCCGTATACTTCATGTCGGGACACGTTGAGCGAACGCCGGCAAAAAAGCCGCAGCCGAGCGCGATTATCGCAAGTATCGAAAAAAAGCGGTTCTTCGTGCGCCACAGGCTTCTTAACGTATTTAAAAACAGAATATCCTTCATACTTCTACCATTCTATAGTCGCGGGATCTGCGGGATGCTCGTTTATGATAATATTGCTCACCCGCGCGCTTTTAAGCTCGATAACGCGGTCGGCCATCGGAGCTATCGCCTTGTTGTGCGTTATCACAACGACTGTCATGCCGCGTTTTTTGCACATGTCGTATAAAAGCGCAAGTATCGCTTTGCCCGTATTGTAATCGAGCGCGCCCGTAGGCTCGTCGCATAAAAGCAGCTTGGGATTTTTGGCAAGCGCGCGCGCTATCGACACACGCTGCTGTTCGCCGCCCGAAAGCTGCGCGGGAAAGTTATTGCGCCTCTCAAAAAGCCCTACCGCCATGAGCACCTCATCGGGATCAAGCGAATTTTCGCATATCTGCGCGGCCAGCTCCACATTTTCCCTCGCCGTCAGATTAGGTACCAGATTATAAAACTGGAATACAAAGCCTATATCGAAGCGTCTGTACAGCGTCAGCTCCTTTTTTGAAAAACCTGCAATATTGCGGCCGTCAACTGTTATCTGCCCGCCGTCGCATGAATCCATGCCTCCAAGCATATTCAAAACAGTAGTCTTGCCTGCGCCGGACGCGCCCACTATAACGCAAAACTCGCCCTTCTCTATCGAAAACGAAACGCCATCCGACGCCGTTATCGTTACTTCTCCCATCTTATAGCGTTTATAGACCTCTTTAAGCTCAACAAAGCTCATACCGTGTTCTCCTTACGCACGTTTTGCCGCGATCACCCTGTAGATAGGCTGACCCAGCGCCGTAAACCTGTCCTCATATTCCGTTGTGCAGTTGCCCTCGGCATACTTTGAATTATGAAGATCAAGCGTAAGCTCCTTTAAAATAAAGCCGCATTTGGAAAACTCGCACAGTGAAAACTCAAACAGGCGCGGATTGTCCGTTTTAAAAATTATCTCGCCCTCAGGCGCAAGTATGGTTTCATATTGCTTTAAAAAGCTCTCATGAGTAAGGCGGCGCTTAGCCTGTCTCGACTTGGGCCACGGATCGGAGAAGTTCAAAAAGATCTTCGACACTTCCCCGTCGGCAAATATTTCCGAAAGCTCTGCCGCGTCCTGTGATATGAATTTAACGTCCGCTATGTTTTCCGCCTTCGCTTTCTCCATTGCCATTATAAGCGCTTCGGGCACCTTTTCAAGCGCGATATAATTAAAATCCCTGTTCTCGCGGGCGCACATCTTTCGAAGGAACGCGCCCTTACCCGCGCCTATCTCGAGATAGAGCGGCGCGCTGCGCGAAAAAAGCTCCGAAAATCGGCCTTTGTATCGTGCAGGCTCGTCTATAAGCAGGTCTTCGCACCGCTCAAAGCGCGGGCCTAAATTTTTCTTTTTTCTCATCCGCATCTTTCGTTCATCCTTCTTTCCGGATAAGACAATTATACACGCTTTGTCTAAAAATGTGTAAGCTATATCTTCAACAAATCAAAAATATCTGTCTGATTGCTCTCGGGTATGCCTCGAAGCATCCCGCGTTCACGAAACATTTCTATTACCGTCTTTGAAATGCCCGTGCGAACGCGCAGATCCTCTACCGTTTCAAACGGGCGGTCTTCACGCGCTTCCTTTATGCTTCTCGCCGCATTTTCGCCCAGCCCCGAAAGGGCGCGAAACGGCGGAAGTATCTTGCCGTCAATTATCTTAAAATTTTTGCTGTCGGACTCGTAAAGGTCTATCGGCAGAAATTCAAATCCGCGGCGGTACATCTCGTAGCATATCTCAAGGATTATATATATGCTCTGATCCTTTGCCGTCGCGTTCGGATCCTGTTCTATCTTTTTCATGTGGCGTCTGACGCGATCAATGCCGTTCGCCATCATGTCCGCGTCAAAGTCGTCGGCTGCAACGCTGAAATACGCGCAGTAAAAGGCCAGAGGATAATGCACCTTAAAATAAGCTATCCTAAACGACATAAGCACATATGCCACGGCATGCGCCTTTGGGAACATATATTTTATGCGGCGGCACGATTCTATGTACCATTCGGGCACGTCGAAGCTCTGCATGAGCTCCACCCATTCGGGCTGTAAGCCCTTGCCCTTTCTTACCGCCTCCATTATCGTAAACGACTCTTTTTTCGGCAGCCCCTTATGTATGAGATACATCATTATATCGTCGCGCGTGGAGATAACGTTCTTAAGCGTCGTCGTGCCGTCAAGCACAAGCTGTTGCGCGTTGTTGAGCCATACGTCGGTGCCGTGAGAAAGGCCGGCTATACGCACGAGCTCGGCAAACGTCGTGGGCTTAGTGTCAACAAGCATCTGACGCACGAACTTCGTGCCGAACTCGGGTATCGCCACGGTGCCTACCGAGTGGATCACCTCATCAGGTTCAAGCTTAAGCGCCTTCGGCGAGGTGAATATGCTCATCGTCTCCTCGTCGTCTAAGCGCACGTCGTTTATATCTACGCCCGTAAGGTCGGTAAGTACGCGGATCATAGTCGGCGCGTCGTGTCCCAGAAGGTCGAGCTTTAAAAGGTTTTCTTCTATTGAATGATACTCAAAATGCGTCGTTATGATATCGAGCTTCTGATTGTTCGCGGGCCTTTGAATGGGGCAAAAGTCGTATATCTCCTTGTGCGACGGCACGACGATAAGGCCGCCGGGGTGCTGACCCGTAGACTGCCTGGAACCGGTGCAGCCCATAATAAGCCTGTTTTCCTCGGCGCGGTTCACTTTAACGCCCGTCTCCTCAAGATAATGCTTTACGTATCCGTAAGCCTTCTTTTCCTTTAGCGTGCCTATGGTGCCCGCACGGTAAACGAAGCCTTTGCCGAACATGACCTCGGTATTCTTATGCGCCGTCGCCTGATATTCGCTTGAAAAGTTTAGATCTATATCGGGCGATTTGTCGCCGTCGAATCCCAAAAAAGTCTCGAACGGTATGTCAAAGCCGTCCTTCTTCATCGGTATGCCGCAGTTCGGGCAGTCCTTTGGCGGCATATCTGCGCCGGAGCCGTATTCGCCGTTCTCAAAAAACTCAACGTGCTTGCATTTTTCGCATAAATAATGCGGCGCAAGCGAATTTACTTCGGTTATACCGTCCAAAAAGGCGACGAACGACGAGCCTACGGAGCCTCTCGAGCCGACTAAGTATCCCGCCTCGTTCGACTGAAGCACGAGCTTCTGCGCTATCGTATACATGGGCGCAAAGCCGTGCTTTATTATAGGTGTCATCTCGTGCTCAATGCGCTCGGAGACAATATTGGGAAGATCCTCGCCGTAGATCTCCTTCGCGCGCGTCCATACTATCTTCTCTAGATCCTCGGCGGCATTCGGCACATTAGGCGGAAAACTGCCCTCGGCAATGGGGCGTATCGGCTCCATCATGTCGGCTATAAGATTAGTATTCTCTATTACTACGCGATGCGCGTCGCGCTCGCCGAGATATGAGAACTCATCAAGCATTTCTTTCGTAGTGCGGTAATAAAGCGGCGTAGATTCCTCGTCGTCAAATCCGTGCCCGCTCATAAGTATGCGGCGGAATATCTCATCCTCGGGATTTAAGAAATGCACGTCTCCCGTCGCCGCAACGGGTATCGACAGCTCGTCTCCCAGCGAAAGAATAAGCTTATTGTGGGCTTTTAATTCCTCTTCATCCTTCGCGCGTCCCTTGCCGATAAGAAAACGGTTGTTGTCAAGCGGCTGTATCTCCAAAAAGTCGTAAAACTGCGCGATGTTTATAAGCCTGTCGCGGTCCGCGCCGTCCAAAATGGCGCTGTAAAGCTCGCCCGCAACGCACGCACTGCCTATGATAAGTCCTTCGCGGTGCGCCATAAGCTTGCTTTTAAGTATACGCGGGCGCTTGTAATAATCGTCGATATGCGCCCACGATACGAGCTTGTATAAATTTTTAAGCCCCGTATAATCTTTTGCAAAGATTATCTGATGATACGACTTCAAGCTCGTCGTTTTTACCTTCGCTCCGTCGGAGAGCGCGTTTATCTGCCCTGTCGTCTCGATCTTGTATTCGTCCCTAAGCTCGCGCGTCATTTTTATAAACATTCCCGCGAGCACGTTCGCGTCGTCGCAGGCGCGGTGATGATTGAAGTCTTCCATCTCAAGATGTCGCGCAAGTGTGTCGAGCTTATGATTTTTCAGATTGGGATAGAGCGTTCTCGACAGCTCTACCGTGTCTATCGAGGTCTGGGCCGTTTTTATGCCGAGACGCGCCTTCGCCTCGTTTAAAAAGCCCATATCGAACGGCGCGTTATGAGCGACCATTACGCCGCTGCCCGAAAACTTGAGAAACGCGCGTACCGCCTCGTTTTCATCGGGCGCGTCCTTGACCATTTCGTCCGTTATGCCCGTAAGCTCCGTGATCTTCGGCGGTATGGGCATATGCGGGTTTACGAACGTCGAGAACGTGTCGGTTATCTCTCCTCCCGACACTTTAACTGCGCCTATCTCCGTTATACGGTCCTTTTTTCTTGAAAGCCCCGTCGTCTCAAAGTCAAATACTATGTATTCGCCCGAAAGCGGCTCATTTTTATTGCCGTCCACTATTTTTCTCGCAGTGCCGTCTATATCGTTCACAAAATAAGCCTCGACGCCGTAAAGTATCTTTATGCCGTGTTTCTTTGACGCCTTCATCGCGTCGGGATACGCCTGAAGCACTCCGTGGTCGGTAACGGCTATCGCCTTATGTCCCATAAGCTTTGCCGCGGCGCAGAAATCGTCTATCGAGTTCGTCGCATCGAGCGCCGACATCTGCGTGTGCAGATGAAGCTCTACACGTTTTTCTTCGCAGGGGTCGAGTCGCACCGTCTTTTCACATTCCGTAAGGCCGCTCATATCGAGCACCGATTCTCCCGTGAATTTGTCTGGCCCCATAACGCCCTGCACAATGAAGCTTTTGCCCTTCTTTACCGCGCCCGTCACCTTCTCTACGGCGGCTTTCGGCAAAAGCTTTTTTACGCGCACGGAGTTCGTTTTATCCGTTATGTCAAAAACGATGATCGTACGCCCTTTTTTCGTGACCTTTACCTCACAGAAGAATACCTCGCCGCGCACGGCTACCTCGCCGGAATCGGCGTTCACATGCGCCATCTTCGTTACGGGCATTGTGGCGGCACTGCCGAAAATGACGCTTTCGTCCTTTGGCGGCTTTTCTTCTTTCGGTCTTTCTTCTTTTAGCTTCTTTTCGTCGTTGTTCTTTTCCTCTTTTTTCTCTTCGGCAGGCGCCTGTGCAGGCGCGTCGTCTTTTTTCGCTTCGGGTCCGCTCTTATTTACGCAGACCTCCGCCGAAATATCCGAAAGACGATACGCATTCTTTATTAGTCCGAAAAGCTCCGACAAAACAGCGTTGTCAAACTTGTCCGAAAAAAACAGATTTAATTTTATAATGCGCGCGCTGCGGTTGACCTTTAGCTTCTTTATCGTACATATTTCATCAAGCTCTTTAATTCTGCCGTTAAACTCCACAAGCGTGAAGCGTTCGCTGAGTCTCATCCGTCTACCTCATTTATGTAAACTGCATAGGCGCGCCGCAAAAAACGCATATCACGTCGTTTTGCAGCGCGCACATTTTTTCTTATATCATATCATAGCTTTTATTTCTTTTAAAAGCTCTTCTAAAATTTTATCCTCCGGTATCTTTCTGATTATCTCGCCGTGCTTGAAAAGCACGGCCGAGCCGCTTCCTCCCGCAACGCCCACGTCGGCCTCTCTTGCCTCTCCCGGTCCGTTTACGGCACAGCCCATAACGGCTACCTTTATCGGCGCGTTTATTTCTTTAAGAGCCTCTCCCACCGCCTTTGCTATGGGTATCATGTCTATCCGGCACCGCCCGCAGGTGGGACACGATACAAGCTGCGGCCTGTCGTGAAGAAGTCCCACAGCCCTGAGTATATTTTTCCCTGCGTATACCTCTTTTACGGGATCGTCCGTAAGCGACACTCTTATCGTATCGCCTATCCCGTCGCAAAGAAGCGACCCTATGCCCACCGACGATTTTATTATGCCCATCTCGTATGTACCCGCCTCGGTCACGCCCAGATGGAGCGGATAATCGCGCGTGCGGCTCATAAGGCGGTATGCCTCTATAGTTGTTTTTACATCGGAGGATTTAAGAGATACGGCAATGTCGAAAAAGCCCTCGTCCTCGAGCATCTTTATATGGCCGAGTGCGCTTTCAACTATCGCCTCGGCGCACACTTTGCCGTATTTTTTTAAGATATCCTTCTCAAGCGAGCCGCCGTTCACTCCTATGCGTATGGGTATGCCGCGTTCGGCGCATGATCTTACTACGGCCCTCACCCGCTCGCGCGAGCCGATGTTCCCGGGATTTATGCGTATCTTATCTATGCCCGCGTCGGCTGCGATAAGCGCAAGGCGGTAATCGAAGTGTATATCGGCTACGATCGGCATGTCCGTGCCCTCTCTTATTTCGTAAAGCGCACGCGCCGCCTCCTCGTCAGGCACGGCAAGGCGCACTATATCGCAGCCCGCATCCTTGAAGCGCGATATCTGCCAAAGCGTTTTTTTCGCGTCGCGCGTGTCCGTATTCGTCATCGACTGCACCGACACGGGCGCGCCGCCGCCTATCTCTATATTTCTTACCTTTATTTTTCTCGACGCCATATACATTCTCCTTTACGAAGGCAAAAGCTTTAATATATCCTGATATGCAATGAATATCGCCAGCACGACAAACGCCACGAGTCCCACGAAATGCACAAGGTTCTCCTTCTCGGGCGGCACGGGACGGCGCGAAATAAGCTCGTATATCATAAATACGATGCGTCCTCCGTCAAGCGCGGGCAGCGGAAGCAGATTTACCACGGCCAGATTTATCGTTATAAATGCAACCAGCCGCCAAAAACTCTCCCAGCTTACTTTTATCGCCGAGGATATGGCGCTTCCCACGCCTATCGGGCCGGAAAGCTCGGTCATTCCCACCTTTCCCCGCACCAGATCGCCTAAGGTCACCCATATAAGCTTCGCAGTGGCAAGCGATTTGTAGAACGCCGTTTTTATTGTGCCGATAAACGTTGCCTTTTCCGTCGTTACGTAAAAATCGGTATATACAAGATGATAGGGCTTGCCCTCGTCTTTCGGGCTTCCCGTTATCTGTGATTTATCATACGTTTCATATGGGAATGTCACGCCTTCAAGAACTATCGTTTCTCCGTTTCTTTCAAGCGTTATGTCTATCGGCTCGTCGCCGCGGCTAGTAAGATAATATACTATGTCGTCGGATATATGCGTCACGGTCGAGTTTAGCTTAACTATCCTGTCGCCCTCCATAAGACCGGCCTGCTGCGTCGGATAATAGTCAAGCCCTTCGCGGAAGCTTGAAACGACCGTTGTACCTATAACGCCGGAGGACGCGACCATTATGGCAAAGATAAGAAATCCGGCGATGAAGTTCATTACGGAGCCGGCAACAACTACGACAAAGCGCGTATAGAGCGGCTTTTTTGAAAACGAACCGTCGGTGTCTGCCGCTTCTTCCTCGCCCTCCATCTTGCAAAATCCGCCTATGGGAAATACGCGCAGCGAATACTGCGTGCCTTTATATGTGCGCTTGAAGAACGCAGGGCCCATTCCTACGGAAAACTCCTCAACGGTTATGCCCGAAAGCTTAGCCGTGATAAAGTGGCCGAATTCATGGAACGTTATAAGAAATGAAAAAACGAGTATCGTTATTATTACGCCTATTTTTGATCACCTCTTGAGATTTTGGGCTGCTCTTACAACTCGGTCTCTGGCCGCTTTGTCTGCGGCAAGTATTTCTTCGAGCGAAGGCTTTTTTATGTATTCGTGCACAGAAAGCGCATCGTCCACAAGCCTTGCTATATCAGAGAATCCTATTTTATTATCCAAAAACAGCCCGACCGCCGCTTCGTTCGCGCCGTTTAAAACTACCGTGGATGTGCCCAGCTTTTCGGCGCTCTCTTTTGCAAGCCTAAGGCAGGGGAAGCGTTCGAGATCAGGCTTGTAAAACGTAAGCCTGCCCGCGTCGAAAAGGTTTAGCCTCTTTACCGGCAGAGATGCGCGCCGCTCATAATTTATCGCATACGCTATGGGAAGACGCATATCGGGCGTTCCCAGCTCGGCGATCACGGCGCCGTCGCAAAACTCCGCCGCCGAATGCACGATGCTCTCGGGATGTATCACTATCTCTATTTCATCGGGCGACAAAGAAAACAGATGCATGGCCTCGATAAATTCAAGTCCCTTGTTCATCATAGTTGCCGAGTCTATGGTTATCTTAGGTCCCATGCTCCAGTTTGGGTGCTTTAATGCATCGGCTACCGTTACATTTTCCATCTGCTCCTTCGTATATTCACGAAACGGGCCGCCGGAAGCAGTAAGTATAACGCGTGAAAGCTCTCCCTTTTGTCCCGCGCGAAGCGACTGCCATATGGCGCTGTGCTCCGAATCTATCGGCAGTATTTGTACGCCTCGCTTTTTCGCTCTTTTCATAACCAGCTCGCCGCCGGCTACAAGCGTCTCCTTATTGGCAAGCGCCACGTCGCATCCCGACTCTATTGCTGCCAGCGTGGGCATAAGCCCCACCATTCCGCCCAATGCGTTTAAAACTATATCGGGCGCCGCATCCTTTATCATATCGCACATGCCGTTTACGCCGGCGTATACTTTATGCGCGCCGCCCATGCGCTCCCCAAGATCTTTTGCGGCGTCTTTTTGGCCCGTGCAGACGAGCGGGATATTTCTCTCTTTCGCCTGTGCCTCCAAAAAATCCGTGCTTTTATTTACTGCGGCTCCTACTATCTCAAAATCGTCGGCGCCGTCGATAACGTCGAGCGCCTGACGGCCTATCGAGCCGGAAAGTCCCAGAATTATTATTCGTTTTTTACTCATACGCCACCGCCTTAAGAGTATAACATTATATTGTTGCCAAAAACGACGATATTATTCATAGTTATATCAAATTATATTAAATAATATTAAATTCTTCCAAAAAATTATAGCGGACGGTTTGACTTTTCACCGTCCGCGCACTTTTGTCACATAAGCACCGTAAAATTATGTAATAGCAGACTCATAAGCGGCGCAGTAAACAATACGCTGTCGAATCTGTCCAATACTCCTCCGTGTCCGGGCATTATGTCGCCGTAATCCTTTATGCCGTACTGACGTTTTATTACCGAAGCCGCAAGGTCGCCTATTTCGGCTATCACCGCTCCCACTGCGCCGAACAGCGCAAGCAGGGCGTAGTTTGCCGTAAAACCGAACACGCGCTCCATAACAAGCCCGAAAATAAGAAAGCTTATTACACAGCCCGCGAGGCCGCCGACAGCGCCCTCTATCGTCTTTTTCGGGCTTACTCTCGGCGCGAACTTATGGCGTCCGAAAAAGCGACCGACGAAGAAAGCGCATGAATCGGTAATAAAAGCCGCAAAGAACACAAGGTATATAAGATACTTGCCGTTTTCCAGCATTCTTACCTTGACCACCTGAGAAAAGAATACCGGAACGAAAATCGCTATCATGAATACCATGGCGATGTGCTCGAATTTTACCTTTTCTCCTCCGCCGATTATCGTTATCAAAAAGAGAGCCGTCACAGTGAGAAGTATCAGCCCGAAGAACGAACTGATGCCCGCGAATTGAAAGAACATAATGACTATCGCGCATACTGCTCCAACGACAACGAGCGCCTTATATTTAATTATGCCTATTGCGCGGTAAAGCTCATACATAGCGACCAGCGAAATAACTATCATGCATCCTTCCATCAAATAAAGATTGTTGGAAAACAGCACTACGAGCAATATCGCCAGACCCACGGCAGCTGAAATCAACCTTTTCCCCATAAACCCCTCCCAAACGGGCATACGAACGGCCTAAAGTAACAAAAACATGCAAAAAGGCCGCCTTTATTTTTTTTGCGGCGCGCTTTAAATGCCGCCGAATCTTCTGTTGCGCTGCATATAATCTATGAGCGCGCGGTCGAGATCGGCCGGAGAAAAATCGGGCCACATTATATCGGAGAACCAAAACTCCGAATACGCGCTCTGATAGAGAAGGAAGTTTGAAAGTCTTAACTCCCCGCTCGGCCTTATGATAAGGTCGGGGTCGGGCATACCGCCCGTGTAAAGCTCGCGCCCGAACGACTCTTCCGTTATGTCGTCCTCGGTTATCTCGCCGTCGCGCAGCTTTCTTGCCATTGCTTTCGCCGCGTGTACGATATCCTCCCTGCCGCCGTAATTTATTGCGACGTTTATGTGCAGGTCGTCAAACATGCCGGTGTCGCGCTCTATCATATTTATATCCTTCATTATCGCGGGCGAGAATCGGCTCATATCGCCGATGAATTTAAGCGCTGCGCGATCGCGGATAAGGCGCGCGCGCTCGTTCCATATGTATATATGAAGAAGCGCAAAAATTCCTTCTATTTCTTCCTCGGGCCGCTTCCAGTTCTCTGTAGAGAACGCGTAGACCGTTAAATATTTTATGCCTATCTGCTGGCAGTATTCCGATATCTTTTTGAACGTCTTCGCGCCTTCCTTATGTCCCGCGCTGCGCGGCAGACCTCTTTTTTTTGCCCATCGTCCGTTGCCGTCCATTATTATGCCTATATGCTTAGGCATTGCGGGATTGTCGGGGCCTATTTTTAAATCCATAGCGTTTATCCTTTTTATTTTTTTGATTTAAACTTCTTTTATTTCCTTCTCTTTGGCTGCGCAGATCTTGTCTATCTCTTTTATATACTTATCGTGTATATCCTGAGCGTCCTTCTCGCCGTCCTTTAGATCATCCTCTGTTATCTCGCTCTTTTTCTTCATCTTCTTGAACTTTTCTATCGTGTCGCGGCGTATGGAACGGATAGCCACCTTGGCCTCCTCCGCTTTCTTCGACACCTGCTTTGAAAGCTCGATACGGCGCTCCTCTGTGAGAGGCGGTATTGCAAGGCGCAGGCCCTTGCCGTCGCTTTGCGGATTTATGCCGAGATCGGACGCAAGTATAGCCTTTTCTATACCCTTTAACGCCTTGGGGTCAAAGGGCGCGATGTAAAGCGTGCGCGGGTCCGGCGTAGTTATAGTAGCAATATCCCTCAGCGGAGTAGGCTGACCGTAATATTCAACGCTTATTTTGCTAAGAAGAGAGGCGTTCGCGCTTCCTGCGCGTATAGTGCCGTATTCGCTTACCAAAGACGCTATTGTTTTCTTCATTTTTTCTTCCGTGGTTTTAAGCTGGTCCTTCACAACGATTCCTCCTTTATACTTTCGGTATTTACTTTTTGTTTGTCACATATTGGCAACAAGCGTACCTATAGACTCGCCGCATACGGCGCGTATTATGTTTTGTGGGTCTGCTACGCCGAACACGTGTATCGGTATGTTGTTGTCCATGCAGAGCGAGGTCGCGGTGGAATCCATAACCTCAAGACCTCTGTTCAAAACATCGATATACGACAGCTTATCGTATTTGACCGCCGTCTTGTCCTTGTTGGGATCGGCCGAATATACTGCGTCAACGTTTTTTGCAAGCAGTATTATCTGCGCGTCGATCTCTGCGGCTCTCAATGCGGCAGCCGTATCCGTTGAAAAGTAGGGATTGCCCGTGCCGCAGCCGAATATGACTACCCTGCCCTTCTGAAGATGGCGTATTGCCCTGCCTCTTATATACGGTTCGGCAATGGACTTCATCTCGATCGCCGTCTGTACGCGCGTAGTAACGCCGCGCTGCTCAAGCGCGTCGCAGAGCGCAAGCGAATTCATAACGGTCGCAAGCATACCTATATGGTCGGCGCGCGTTCTGTCCATACCCTTGCCGCTTCTCGTGCCGCGCCAGAAGTTGCCGCCGCCTACTACTATGCCAAGCTCCACGCCCATTTCCGTAAGCTGCTTTATCTTTTCCGATATTGCTCCCAGCACATCCGGGTTCAGGCCCGTTTTCTGCGCTCCCGCCAATGCTTCGCCGCTGACCTTTAAAAGCACCCGCGTATATTTGGCCTTTCTGTTTTCATGCGTTGTCATTGCTGTTTCGACCTCCGCTGTGTATGGTTCGTACTTGTCTATGCATACATTTTACCTTAATATAAGTGTTTTTGCAATCAAATTTGATTTATTTTTAGGATAATGATATAACATTATCATACGAAGGAGGTCTTTTACCTTGAAAACGCTTATTCTTTTCCTTTATCCCGCCATATTTTACTATCTCGGAGCCGTAAACATACTGACGCTTATACTTATGATATATGATAAGCTTGCAAGCAAAACGGGAAACGTAAAGCTTCGCATACCCGAAAGCACGCTTCTCATATTAAACGCGATAGGCGGGAGCCTCGGCGCGTTTATCGGCGTTTTTCTCATACGCCACAAGAGCAAACATTTAAGCTTTAAGATACTTGTTCCGATATTTTTGGTCGTGTGGCTTTTTATAGCGGGAGCAGTGCTCTTTCTTTATCCCGGCATGTTGAAATAACGCTCACGCCCGATACTTATTATAGTATGATCAAATTCAGGTTTTATATATTTAAATTAAGGAGGACTTTTTTATGAAAAAGGCATTAGTCGCATATTTTTCCGCAAGCGGAGTCACCGCGCGTCTTGCCCGGACCCTGAAAAATACCATAGGCGCGGACATTTACGAGATAAAGCCCGAGGTCCCCTATACAAGGGCCGATCTTAATTGGATGGACAAAAACTCGCGCAGCACTTTAGAAATGAAGAACAGAAGCTTCCGCCCGAAAATGAACGAGGCTCCGCCCTCTGTTGAGGAGTATGACACGATATTTATAGGATTTCCCATTTGGTGGTACGTTGCGCCCACGATAATCAACACTTATCTTGAATGCTTCGACCTTACGGGCAAAACGATAGTGCCGTTCGCCACCTCCGGCGGCAGCGGCATGGGTAAAACGAACGAAGGACTTGCGCCGAGCTGCAGGGGCGCGGTATTGAAGGAAGGCAAAGTATTCAGAGGAGGAACGTCGGCCAAAGAGCTTGAAAAGTGGGTGCGCTCGCTGGGCGTGTAAAAAAAGCGGCGTATAAAAGTGCAGGGAAAACATCGTAACTTCCCCTGTGCCGATTCAAATCCACCTCTTAGTGATAAAGCATTACAAACGGGTGTAAAACCCAAACGCGACTTTAAATTTATAAGATCCGAGGCTTATGTTAAATATGGCGCGGACAGCCGTAAGAGCTGTTCGCGCCATTTTATGCTTTATGTGTTTTTTTATAATTTGTTACTCTGCCATCTCCGCGTCAAAGCGCATGAACATCGTGGCTATCTGCGCACGTGTCGCACGGCTCGCGGGTGAAAGCGTGCCGTCTGCCATGCCCTGCATTATGCCGTGCATCGTCATCCAGCACAGAGGCTCGTATGCGTATTCGGATACTTCCGAAACGTCGGGATAGTCGAGCCTAAATGCCCACGCTCCCGTAAAGCCTTCGCCCTTCGCATTCGCGCAGCGGTAGAGTATCGCCGCAAGCTGCTCGCGCGTCACGGGATCGTCGGGCGAAAATGTCGTTTCGCTCGTGCCGTTTACGACGCCGTTCTCTGCGGCCCAGCTTACCGCGTCTGCATACCACGCGTCGCTGTCCACATCGGCAAACGTCACATCGCTCTCAGCCTCGGGGCTTCCTTCCATGCGCCACAGCATCGTGACTGCCATCGCTCTCGTGGTATCGCCGTCGGGAGCGAAAGCGTCTCCGACGCCGTTCATTATACCCTTGTCAAGCGCCCAGTGTACGCCGTCGTGGTACCACGCAGCGGGGCTTGCATCGGTAAATCTGCTTATCGGACACGTTTCATCCTTCGGGCAAGCGTTTTCATCGGTCTCGTCCGCCTTTACAAACGTAGGCGTTACCGTAACCTCGCTTGCGGGCATCGTGAAGCTGTATGTTCCGTCCGCATTCTTAGTAACGGATATGGCCGTGCCGCTTTTGTCGGTCACCGTTACGCCCGCAGCCTTATAGCCTGCATTAGGCGTGAGCGTAAGAGTTACGGTCTGGCCCGAAGCCGCGTTCGTTTTGTCAGCCTTTACGGCGCCGTTTTCCGTAGATGCACTTATCGTGACGGGCGAGGTCTTTGCGGAGCTTCCGCCTCCGCCTCCGCCGCCTCCGCCGCCTTCGTTCGAGGCAGCAACTTTAACGGGGATGACCGTCGTGCCGCCGTAATCTCCTACCTTGGCTACAAGCGTAGTTTCACCGGGCTCCATAGCGTAGAGCACACCTTCATATACGGTAGCCACTCCGCTCTCCAGCGTTGCGAACTTCACCTCGGCGCTCGTATACAGGCTCTTGCCCACATAGTCGCCCTTAAGATCCAGCGTCTCTCCGGCCTTGAGGGTTATGCCCGACGTCGGGAGGTTTTCGTTGCCGTTTACAACGACGTTGTATGGATGCTCCAGTGTAAGGACTATGTCGCGGGAGCTGTTGATGTTGTCAAGTGCGTTGCCTTCCGCGTCGCCTGCCATTATAAATCCGCGCCGGAATCCGGATGAGAAATCGTCCGAAACGTTCTTGAGCTTCACCGTATAGGCAGCGCTCTCGTCCGGCTCAAGGGCTGTATCGAGGGGTTTTTCAGCCCAGACGGTATCCATTTCGGCTGAGTCGCCGATCTTAACGGTCACGGCGCCTGCGGGCATCGTCACATTGCCGGCGTTAGTGAGCTCATAAGTCACATAGAAGCCGTCGTCACGTTCCTCGGTTTCCACGTCGGTAAACGCCGCACTCCAGCCCACACGGATAGCTTCGGCTTCCTCATCCTCGCCGTCACCGAAAACTTTGCTGATCGATTCGTCGGGGAAGCCCTTTTCCTGCGTCGTCACCTCGAAACAGATTTTGTCAAGTCCCGAAAGGTCCTCCGGCATGGTATAGGTGAAGGTGACGTCCGCAGATTCGTCGGGCAGCATACTCTCAAGCGTTCCTGATAACTCGAAAGAGCCCGTCTTTGTGTTAATCCTATCCCTGATAACGTAGCTTCCGCCGTCCGACTTCAGAATTCCGTCGTTTACGATGGTAACGGTCACCTGCACTTCTTCGCCCGCAGCGGGATATTCACAGTCATAGCTTATCTTCTCAGGCTTAAGGCTTCCGATGAATGCAAAGTGTACAGCCACCAGATCCGCGCTGTCCACGGGCTCGGCCCCGCCTTCTGTTGTCAGCGCATACTCATAACGGTTGGCTGCCGCGAAGACGGTGTCCTTGTAGCGCTCTATGGACGGCACGTAGATGAGCGGCGTGTTCTCGTCAAAAAACTTATTGTCGTAAGTCAGCCGCTGAGGACGTGACCAAGCGCTTCCGGTCTCTCTGAGATCGGCAATCCTTGCCGATGCGTAAAGCTCGCTTACGATAACATTCTCTGTCGAGCCGTCCTCATTTTCGAGCACATAGGGCAGATCCTGGATCCATATGATAAAGAGGTTCCGCTCGCTGTCCATATAGGGGATGAAGCTTGCAACAGCGGGGCCTTCCTCAAACTCATCGGTTTGCGGGATCGTCACGGTCTGGACCGGAAGCTCGTAATCATAATCCGTAAGACTCGCCTTGTCCTCCTCGGACAGCGATGCGTATTCAGGTCGCGCCCTCATCTCCGACACGGTGATCTTGTCTTTCACCCTGACGGTCCCTGTCGCATCGTTAATGATGAGGCCGTTTGTAAACAGGTCGCTAAGGTCGATAAACTGGATCTCGCCGTTCTCCTTTAAGCTGCCGGTCTCGTCCGTGGCGACGTCGGTCTGCTCGTACCAGAAGAGATAACAGGAAAGATTTTCCTCCCTGGTGAACTGTGGGCGGCTTATCGCCTTGTTGGGATCGTTTGTCAGCTGTATCGGGGCATAGAAGCGGCCCTCGTCATCGTCGAAGATCTGGAGATACAGCTCTCTGTCGAACTGCGTTGACATGTTTTCGTCGCTGTCCACCGTATAGGCGCACAGAACGCAGTGATCAGGATTACCTTCTGCGTTTTCATATACAAAATCTCGCACGACCAGATCCGTTATTACCGGACGGTTCTGACCGTTTATCGGCGTTTCCATAAAGGAGCCTGCCGGGGTCTTGCTTGTCACCGTGCCCGACGTGACGTCGTACGTCTTGTACATTAGGAAAGCGCCGTTGCGGTTGGGAGAGACGTTTTCCAGAAGCTGGCGGCTGTCCTCATTAGGGAAGTCGGCGTATACCGACTCGTCCGCTGCGATCTCCTTCACGCCCGGCTCGGAGGCCTGATAGAATACCATGTATTCCATATCCTTATCGTAGATGTCCCAAACGGCCTGAGGCTCGGAGTTGTAGTAGTCGTCGTTTGTTACGCGCTGGCAGTCGAGCACGGTCACGTCACTGTGTCCCACTTTGAGCGCTGCCGTGTAGACCTCCATATCGCGAAGGTACTCGAGCTGCTCTTCCGTCGTCGGATCGTTCGGATCCTCAGCCCACTTCTTGTCCTTTCGGGAGATCCAGCTTACCAGAATTTCCGCCACGCCTTCGCCTTCTTCAAAGTAACAGTTCTCCAAATGCGGCTGGAAGTCGCCGGTCTTGAAGGTTTCGGCGTCGCCTATCCGAACGGGCGCGCTCCATGTCGGGTTCTCCACGGGGGTGAGGTCGTCGTTGACGTACCGGTATACACTGCACGCGAGGGTCGTTTCGTCGCCTCTGCCCTTTTCGTTCGTGCCGAAGCAGGATTCTGTCGTAATGAAGACGAGTACCAGCGAGAATCCCGTATCAATCATCTGCGGATCGGCGTAGGGATAGTTGTTTTCAAGAAGCGTTGTGGTGCTGTCCTCCCTAAGCGTAGCCTCTAATTTGGCCTTGCCGCCGTCGGGCATCCATGCCGAAGGCGTCGGTGACTGCCTCATTACAGGCCCTGTATCCTCCGCTTCGGAAAGCTCGGCAGTTTTTACTCCCTCCTCGATATCCTTGTAATAGCCGTAGGCCTTATGCGCAAGTTGCATCGCAGGGATGGGAATGCTGAACCAGTAGAGATCGACCCATATCTGCAGATTCAAGGTCAGCATGAAGCCGTGCTGGTGGTAATTCGGGTTGATGTTCTTCACAGATGGGTAGTATATGTACTGCATATCGTAGCTTAGGCCGCCTCGGATGCCAAGTGTGCCGCACAGGCCCACGCCTACATAGATGCGCACCATGACCTCCGCTTTGAACTTGAAATCGTAATTTAGCCCGCTCTTTAAGTCGCCGCCGGCGGTGATATCCTCCATACTCCGCATGTTTTCAGTGACCTGGAAGCCCATGTTTACATAGCTTATCAGGTCTCCCTCAACGCCGAAATAAGCCGGAACCGGACCTATCGGGAAGTATATAACGACCTTGAAGAAGCCCACGGCGCCAACGTACATGCCGCCGCCGCAGAATACCAGACCGAGAACGTTTGACGTCTGTGCGGGCACGCCGAAGTCAAGATAGATGCCCACAAAGGGGTTAAGTCCTGCGTTGCCCACGCCTATGACATGCTTTTTACCGTTCCACAGCGTCTTACCCCATTCGGACGCCTTTTTCGCGGTGGCTTTAAAACCATCGGCCGCGCCCGTATCCGTGGCATAATCACTGTTATAATCGTTGTCCGTATTCAGCCTATAGCCGAGGCACAGGGATATTCCGCCGTTGGGCAGCTTCTGCTGACTCATCGACAGCTTCGACAGACGCAGCGTGGTATTCAGGCTACCGAAGATGGGCAGCGTACCGAAGAGCTCGTCCAGATTGCCGTCCAGCACGTCGATGTTGAGCTCGGGGGGCGTGTAATTCGCGGCGCTCACCAGATCGTAGCCGGTGTAGACCGGGGCATATACCGTCTCCTGCAGGGAGGCGCTCTCCACCTCGTTGCCGTTTTCGTCGGTGATCATTCCGTTACCTTTTACCCTGTCCGTGATAAGTCGCACGTATAGCTTGTCGCCGGGATGGTAGCGCTGAAGATTATCCTCCGACATATCGAAGCCCATGGTGAGGTAATATGTCTCGGTGCCGTTTTTGTTGTCTGTCACCTGTACGGCAGAGTCGTCGGCAAGCTTGCCCCTCGGGGTGTTGTCCTTTGCGTCATATGCCCAGAACTCTACGGTCTTAACGTGCTCAATGCGGCTGACGCCGTCGGTGTCCTTGTATGTAATTCCGTCATTGATAACGGTAGCGCTTATGGTATACAGGTGCTTTGCCGACTCCATGCCGTCGGTCCATACGGCCGCGGTGGTCGTGGCTACACCGGTGTTGTCCGACAGGGATGCCGTCTGAATGGAGACCGTGTTGGGGTTCACGACAGGCACTATAACAGTACCCAGCGGCACCTGATAGGCGTTGATGCTCGCGTCCGCCGTACCCACAGGTTTGGGTACGCCCTTTCGCAAGATGACGTACTTATAATTGACCGTACCCAGGGCTTCGGTCCGCATGATCACGCGGCATCCGGATACGCCCTTGAAGGGTATGGTGGTGAAACTGCCTTCCTCGTCGGAGATGGCGTAGGCTTCCGGAGTGACCGTGATAACGGCGCCTTCGGCGGGCATCCAGGTCTCGCCCTCCACGTTTTCTGACAGATTGAGGGCGGCGTAAAAGGCGTCGCCGTAGACGGCGTAGAGCGTCGGGTCCGCCGCCTTGGCGGTCAGTATGATAATGTTGGAGCCCTTTTCCGATCTGGCCTCATGATAATAGGTGTTCTGGCTGTAGGAGACGCTGCTGTTGCCCGGCGTCCATACTGCCACATAGTCCGCGTCCTTCGGCGTCGCCATGAGCTCGTAGAACTGATGCGCCTCGAAGTCCGTCTTTGTGATCACCTCGTAGTCCGTATAGCCGTCTTCGCCAGGGATCGTCGCGGCGGTGAATACGCCTTTGGAGTCGTCAAAGAGCGCCTTGTCCTTATCGGATACGCGCACCACAACGTGGTTGTCGATATCGTCAAATGCCGGACGGGCGGTGATAGCGGAGTAGTTGTTGAACATGGTCACACGCCAGTCGGTCGCACCCTCGTCAAAGGCAAGATAGCCTTTATTACTGTAGCCGGCCATGTTGGTGTTTTCCTGATAATCCCAGTCAGCCCAGATGGTGCTGGCGGTGAAGGAGTCCTTGTACCGGCTGTTGAGTTCCTCCATGAAGCAGACGTAATCGCCGCGGTAGATAGCTCCTCTCCGGCGCTCCTGTTCGCTGTTGTAGCTGCCATAACCATACAGCTGCTCAACGGTTCCGCGGCTGTCACTGTTGTCAAGCGTAATATTTGTGGGGATCTTGCCCATTTCGACCTCGATGGTAAACTTGCCCACGGTCCCGGACAAGCCGTCGGGGTTCTTGGCAAAGGTGATAAACCCCAGTCCGTGCATATAATGCAGCGCCGATGTGTCAAGGGCGAAGCTTGCAGTCTTGGTACCCACGGGATAGGTGGGCGTAATGCTGTAGCCGTATCCGTCTTCGTCCCTGAGTATGAGCCTCTTTATATAGCTGAAGCGGCCGTCGCAGGAGACCTCTACATAGTCGCCCACGTATTTTATAACGGTGTTGTCACCGATGTTGGCGCCGCCCAGCACCAGCTCGCCGGCGGTCTTGGCCATGGGGTGATCCTTGTAGGATACCAAGTCGCCGTTGTTGTTTAAGTAGGTCAGGGCGTCCGGATTGGAGATCTTTACCGACACGATGAAGGGGCGAAGCATGGGCTTCATCTCCTCGATGACCAACGTGTTCTGTTTGCGCCAGTGGCCCAGGTCATGGCTGTTTTCGACCCTGACTTCCGTGACGCCCTGCTTATCCACGTCCGTACTTGTGTTCCAATAGTAGTATGTCTTGTGGTCAATGCTGTTGTTGTCCGGGCCCAAGTCCTCGTACTCCGTGCGATCCCTGTACCATTTTTCCGTATCCGGCGCATACCAGTATTCCAGATTGCTTTGAGGAGAACCGCCGCTGTTTCTGGAGACCGTGACCTTTAAGCCGTTATATTCGATGCCGCAGGCGCTATAGCCGGTGAGCTTGGACATGTTGCCGTCCCGGAGGATATCCTTGCGAAGATCCCACTCTGCTCTGGTCCAGTAGCGGCCGTCGGTCCAGCCGTTGCTGTCGGCCTTGAGACAGCACTTGCTGCCGTCCATGTAGACCTTGCCGTCGCCGCCCTCGTATATATCATAATATTTTGACAGATCTATGGCGTCGCCCTCGCGGTTGGCGGCATAGGCCTCAAGCGTGGCATATTCCTCTGTCTTTTCGGGTTCAGAGACTGTTAAGGACATATCAAAGCTTTCGCTGTCCTTCTCAATAATGCCGACGGCAGTATCCGCCTCGCCCAAGACGCAGTTTTTGGGATCGGAGAGCGTCAGGTTGAAGTCAGACTGCTCATAAAGCCAGATGCTGCGCACGGGTATATGGACGGTGCGCTCGGAAACGCCGAAGGCGAAGTCCACATCGGCGTCCACCTGAGAATAGTCGCGGCCGTTCTGCGCGCTGCCGTCCGAAGTCGTCAGTCGTACAGACGTCGGCGACGTAATGATACCGTCGCGGCGTATCACAACGTCGACAAAGCCGTTCTGAGCGTCAAAGCTTTGGGCAGCAAAGCTTATGGTGGGCAGCTCCCAATCCTCGTCATCCGCAATGGTCAGCATACAGCGGCCGTAATCGCTGCTTACGCGTACATTGTCCTGTGGGGAGACAAGGCGCAGCATAAAGATGAGTTCGCCCTGGCCCTTGCTGTTGTCCAGCGTTTTTATCGAAATTATGCGCTCCGTCTGGCCTTCCTCAAAGGGTATGTCCAGATAGGCGCTGTTGAGACCCTCGACGATTTGGTCGGTGGCGTCCATGCTGTAATCCACCAGAAGCGAACCGACGTCTAAAACAGAGCTTCCGTCACTGCTTAACGCTCTCCAGTCGTCCGTAAGACCCGTGGTCTGTTCATATGCATCCGAAAGACTCATTGAAGACTGCGTTTCATACTCCTCGTCGTTTAAGCGCACAGTAACGGGGTTTTCAAGTACCGTGGCTTCCACCTCGGGCTCGGCCTCTGCGTCCGCAGCCTCAAGCGACGCGCCGTCTTCATCAGGCTCTTCCTTGTCGGGCTCATTCGCGTCGGGCTCATTCGCGTCGGAACCATCTGTCATGTCGGCGTCCTCAAGCGAAGCGCTCTCTTCGTCAGCGGCCTCGCTCAAGTAACGGTCGGGGTGCTCCTCGGCATATTCGCCAAGCTCTTCGCTCAGCGTGGCTGCGAAGTCCTCCATTACCTTCTGCTGGGCTTCTGCAATCTCCTCTTCGGTCATGCCTGCCACAGCGAGGTCCTGTTCAAAATCTTCCTCAACGCCCTCCTCTATGATCTGATCCATCAGGGAGCGGCTGTTATATTTATTTTCCACGCCCGGGCCGAAAAGCCCGCTGCCGGAAAGCGTTACTTTATAGTCCTTGCCGTAGTTGGCGGTGACGTCCAGCATCTCCAACCGGACCGTGGCCGCCTCTTCGCCGTCGCCGCTTCTAACGACGCGAAGCTTATATGCTCCGCTTTCGTCTTCCTCGAGCGAAGCCGTATTTGTGGCAAGATAGAACATGCCGTCCTTTAGCAGCGTCTCGTCATGCTGAGACTCGGGCAGCCAGATATCCTCCGCCGCCATTGCCTGCAGCGGCAGCATAAACATGAGCATTGCTACCGTAATGATAATACTTACGATGCGTTTCATTATTGCTTTCCTCCCTTTCTTTTTATGCGGACTTGCAGGGGCCTAAATACATCTAAATCGCCCCCGATATATCACATAAAAGCCTGTCCGTTCGGCGTAAACGGCTTTTATGTAAAAATCAGACCTACTGTTTCATAATACCCTTCCTCTCCCTTTCGCATATCAAAAAACGCGCCGTGAGAGACGGGGAAACTCCCCGCCGTCACGACGCGCAATGCTTAAATATTTATATGTAAACAGGACAGGCCGTCCCGCCTGCCTGCTATGCTTGCTAT
>JAFQZS010000012.1 GCA_017405765.1 Clostridia bacterium | reverse complement strand
GCCGCCGCCCTTGACATGCATTCCGTTCCCGCTTATACTGCAAGAAAGGGAGGCCGGAATAATCCGCCCTCCCGCAATATATTATTTTTGCTCTGTTTTACACCATGCTTCGGACTTTACACAAATTTTGGGACAGACCCGCGTAAATAATAAGTTCTATAACACGCAAAAAGCTGCAGCCCCAATTGCTGGTCTGCAGCTTTAACATTACAGCGCCTTTTTTGAAGTGCAGTATGTGAGAAGATACTTACGGTACCCTCCGGAAAGATTGCACGCCTCGTATCCCTCGTCCCTGAGAAGATAAACGACCTCTTTGCTGAAAATATCCGCTTGACAGTAGACGTATATCTTTTTGTCCTTCGGAAGTGAATATAGCTCGTCGAGCTTGTCGAGGGGAATGTTCACGGAGCCGGGAATGTTTCCGTGGGAGAAGGTTATCTTTTCGCGCACGTCAAGAAGTATCGAATCGGGAGGTCTGTTCTCCACAAATTCACAGATATCTACTTCGCTTTCCATAGTGAACCTCCTTAACCTTCACAGTCGTCTTCGTATTCGGCGCGGTTTTCGGGAAGGAACGACGCGTCCACACCGATGCATACCCTGCATTCGTCGGAACGCTTGAATCCTTCATAGACTCTGAATTTCGGCGTGAGCAGGTCAAAGGAGAATATTTTGCCCAAAAGAAGTTCGCCCGCGCCCGTTATATACTTTACGGCCTCCGACGCCTGCACGCAGCCCATAAGCCCCGTTGCGGCGCCGAGTACTCCGGCGGTGGAGCATGTAAGCCCCTCGTCCTTCGGAGGCGCGCCTAAGATGCAGCGAAGACACGGCCCCTCGCCCGGCACATAAGTGAGGCTCTGCCCGCCGAATTTTATCACGCCGGCATGGGAGAAGGGCTTTTTTGCGATGACACAGGCGTCGTTTATGAGAAATTTCGTCGAAAATCTGTCGGTGCAGTCCAGTATGAAATCATACTCTGCAATTACGGGAATGATATTGTCTGCGTCCAGCCGTTTATTGACCGTTACTACCTCCGCGCCGGGGTTTATCGCGTTAAGCGTCCTTTTTGCCGACTCGGTCTTGTATTCGCCCACGCTTTTTGTGTTATGGATTATCTGCCGCTGAAGATTTGAAAGCTCCACGCGGTCAAAATCGGCAATGCCTATCCTTCCCACGCCCGCCGCCGCAAGATACATAAGTGATGCGGAGCCGAGAGCCCCCGCGCCGATGACGAGCACGCTTGAGGAAAGAATCTTCTTCTGTCCCATAACGCCTATCTCGGGCAGAACGAAGTGGCGCGAATAGCGCGAAAGCTCCTCTTTTGAAAATGCCATTATTATCACCCCTAAAAGCTTGTAAACACATGTATTTAATAGGAATTATAGCATATGAACGGCCTTTTGTCAATCGAAAAAAGCTCTCGCGGCGCATCACGGGCGGATGTCCTGTTTTCGGAACATGCGCCGTGGTATTATTACAATAGAAAAAAACAAAGGGGTGTATAAAAGATGGCTGAGGCAATAAAGAGTTTTAAAGGGGAATATGCATTTTTATCTAATTTTTATCCCTGCACGGTCGAGTATGAGGGCATGGAATACCCCTCGGCAGAGCATGCCTTTCAGGCGGCCAAGACACTTGATTTAGAGAAGCGCAAATCATTTTCGGCGTATCCCTCTCCTGCTGCAGCAAAGAGAGGCGGAAGGCGAGTGAAGCTTCGTCCCGATTGGGAGGAGGTAAAGATAGGGATCATGAAGGAGATCGTCCGCGACAAGTTCACAAGGAATGCCTCGGACATGGATATGAAAAAAGCCCTGCTCCTTACGGGAGAGGCATATCTGGAGGAGGGCAATAATCATAATGACAGATTCTGGGGCGCCGTGAAGGGTGTGGGCAGAAACGAGCTGGGAAAGATACTCATGGAGGTGCGCGATGAGCTGAAAGGTCAGCCCTAACGCCCCCACAAAAAACTTCCCGTGCGGTGTATTCGCACGGGAAGTTTTTATATACGGAAGTTTACATAATATATCGCGGCCGCTTATCTTATCACGAATTCGCCGTTTTCCACGTCCACGGTGAGCGTAGTGCCGGGGGCAACGTCGTCTTTGAGTATCGTGCGTCCGATGAGCGTCTCTATATGACGCTGGATATATCTCTTTAAAGGACGCGCGCCGTAGGACGGGTCGTAGCTCTCGTTTACAACGTACTCTTTTGCCGCGTCGGTAAGCACGCAGGAAAGCTCCTTGTCGGCAAGGCGGCGGTTCACGTCGGCAAGCTGAAGATCGACAATCTTTACGATATTGTCGCGCGTGAGCGGCTTATAGAACACCGTCTCGTCGATACGGTTTAAGAACTCGGGCCTGAATGTGTGCTTGAGTAACTCGGAAACCTTTGCAGCCGCGCTTTCGGATATCTCGCCGTCGGGCGTTATGCCCTCGAGGATATACGTGGAGCCTAAGTTGGAGGTGAGTATGATTATAGTATTCTTAAAGTCCACGGTGCGGCCCTGAGAGTCTGTTATGCGGCCGTCGTCGAGCACCTGAAGCAGTATGTTGAATACGTCGGGATGCGCCTTTTCTATCTCGTCGAAAAGTATAACGCTGTACGGCTTGCGGCGAACGGCCTCCGTAAGCTGGCCGCCCTCCTCGTAGCCCACATATCCGGGAGGCGCTCCGATAAGGCGCGATACGGAGAACTTCTCCATATATTCCGACATGTCTATACGCACGATGTTCTTCTCATCGTCGAAAAGATTCTGCGCAAGCGCCTTTGCAAGCTCCGTCTTGCCTACGCCCGTGGGGCCTAAGAAGAGAAACGAGCCGATGGGACGGTTGGGGTCCTGTATGCCTGCGCGCGAGCGGATTATAGCTTCGCTTACGATGCGGACGGCCTCGTCCTGTCCAACAACGCGCTTGTGGAGCGTTTCTTCAAGATTTAACAGCTTGTCGCGTTCGCTTTCAACAAGGCGCGATACGGGTATTCCCGTCCAGCGCTCGATTATTTTTGCTATCTCCTCATCGGTTACCTTGTCGCGAAGAAGAGAGGTGTGCTTCTCCTCGCCGTCGCCGTTTCTTTCGGCTTCCTCAAGCTGTTTTTGAAGAGCCGGAAGCTCGCCGTATTTAAGCTGTGCGGCGCGGTCGAGGTCGTAGCGGTTCTGCGCCATCTCTATTTCGGAGTTCACGCGCTCTATCTCCTCGCGAAGCTTCTGAACCTTTCCTATCGAGGTCTTTTCATTCTCCCATTTTGCCTTCATCGCGTCGAATTCGGCGCGCATTTCCGAAAGCTCCTTCTGTATTTCCGAAAGATGCTCTTTTGATATCCTGTCGTCCTCTTTTTTGAGGGCGGCTTCTTCTATCTCGTGCTGTATTATTTTTCTCTGTATCACGTCAAGCTCGGTAGGCATGGAGTCTATCTCCGTGCGTATCATGGCGCACGCCTCGTCGATAAGGTCTATCGCCTTATCGGGCAGGAAGCGGTCGGTGATATATCTGTTTGAAAGCGTTGCGGCGGCGATTATCGCCTGGTCCTGGATTTTTACGCCGTGATATACCTCATAGCGCTCCTTTAAGCCGCGAAGTATTGCTATCGTGTCCTCTACGCTCGGCTCGTTTACCAAAACGGGCTGGAAGCGTCGTTCGAGCGCGGCGTCCTTTTCGATATACTTTCTGTATTCGTTGAGCGTAGTTGCGCCGATGCAGTGAAGCTCGCCCCGCGCAAGCATAGGCTTAAGTAAGTTGCCCGCGTCCATAGCGCCCTCTGTAGCGCCCGCGCCGACTATAGTGTGAAGCTCGTCGATAAATAATATTATCTGACCGCTGCTTTTCTTTACTTCGTTCAAAACGGCCTTTAAGCGCTCCTCAAATTCGCCGCGGAACTTTGCGCCCGCGATAAGCGAACCCATATCGAGCGAGAATATCGTCTTGTCACGAAGCGACTGCGGCACGTCGCCGCGCACGATGCGCTGGGCAAGTCCCTCGGCTATGGCCGTCTTGCCTACGCCCGGCTCGCCTATAAGAACGGGGTTGTTCTTCGATTTGCGCGAAAGTATGCGTATTACGTTTCGTATCTCCTCGTCGCGGCCGATAACGGGGTCAAGCTTCTGATTGCGCGCCCTCTCTACAAGGTCCTCGCCGTATTTTTTGAGCGCGTCATAGCTTTCCTCGGGCGTGTCGCTCGTTACGCGCGCGTTGCCGCGCACGCTCTGAAGCTCTTTCAAAAAAGCGCTTTTCGTTACGTTGTGGCGCTTAAAAAGCGAAGCGACCGCCGCATTGGGCTTTTCAAGCAGGCATAAGAAAAGATGCTCTACCGATACGTATTCATCCTGCATATTTTCGGCAAGCTTTTCCGCAGCGACGAACAGCGTGTCAAGGTCGGCGGAGATGTAGAACTTATCTGCGGCGCGGCCCGGACCCGTAACGCGCGGCAGCTTTTCTATTTCGTGAAGAGCGTCGCGCTTTAAGGCGTCGGAATTTACGCCCATCTTTATAAGAAGCTCTCTTATCAGGCCGTCGTTTTGCGAAACGAGGGCATATAAAAGATGCTCCTCGTCCATCTGGTTGTTCTGGTATTCCAAAACAACGCTCTGCGCGTCCTGTACGGCCTTTAATGATCTTTGAGTGAATTTTTGTGCATTCATGGTTTATCCTCCTTTTGTAGAAGAAATATCTTTTATGGTTAGATTGTAGGTCATAATTGTTTCTAATAGCCCTATAAATTGTGAACGCAATGTAAATTATCAGCACTCTAAGCCGTCGAGTGCTAAAGAGCGAAATATTGACATGAACTGTGCTTTAAAGTATGATAAATATAGCAGAAAAACGCATCACAAGCGCCAAAGGAGCAAAAAATGAAAAAGCTTTTTCACATAGTATTGCTTGCGGCGATACTTGCCGTTTGCTTTACGTCGGCGCCTTTTGCTTACGCTTCGGATATCGCAGATGAAGCCGAGCTTTTTTCAAATGATGATAACGACGCTTATATAAAGATAGCTCTTATAGATACGGGCGTTACCGACAAGCATGCGCTTATGGATCCCGACAAGATACTCACAGGGCGAAATTATGTGTTTAATAACGAAGATACCGAGGACAGGGTAGGTCATGGCACGTATATTGCCAGTATAATAATAGGAGCCGAAGGAATAGCGGCCGCAAGCGAACACGCGGCGATAGTGCCGCTTGTGTATTACGGCATTTCGCCGAGCATGCCCGAAGGCAGCATGGTCACCTTTATGTGCAGCGCGATATACGACGCGATAGACGTTTACGGCTGCCGCGTTATAAATATAAGCGCGGGCATAGCCTCGGACAACAGACAATTAAAGGCGGCGGTAGAGTATGCCGAAAGCATGGGCGCCGTAGTTGTGTCCGCCGTGGGCAACGCAAACGAAAAAACGCCGTCCGCCGTGTATTATCCCGCGGCATACGAAAGCGTTATAGGCGTAGGCGCGGTAGACGGCGAGGGGAAAGCCGCCGCCTTTTCGCAGCGCAACGAAAGCGTTATGATAGCGGCCAAGGGAGTAAATATCCCCTCGGTATCGCTCGACGACGAAAGCGATTATATGCTTGTAAGCGGCACGTCGTACTCAACTGCCTTTGTTTCTGCTCTCGCCGCCGATCTTTTAAGCCAAAACGGCGATCTTACGCCTGCGCAGATAAGGCATATAATCACTGCAACAGCCAAAAGATCGGATGAAAAAAAGTATGACACAAAAACGGGATACGGAGTGATAGACAAAGACGCCGCCATGGAATACTGCTTGGATATGATATCAAAAAAGGCGCTCGTCTTTATTGATGTGAGGGAGGATTCGTGGTATTTTGAGGCAATAGATAATGCGCTTTCCTTGGGTTACATGAACGGCGTGAAAGAAGACAGATTTATGCCCGACGCCTGTCTTACGCGCGCCATGACGGCGGCGGCGCTTCAAAGAAAGGCGGGCGTGGGCCTTTATTCGGCGGATACGCGTGTCTTTAAAGACGTGCCGTATGAGGCATGGTATAAAGACGCCGTTTCGTGGGCGTATAACGCCGGCGTCGTTACGGGATACGCCGGAGGAACGTTTCGCCCCGACGCGTATATAACGCGCGAGGACTTCTGCGTTATGCTTTACAGGCTTTCGGGCGAAGAGGGCGTAGACGACAGCTTCGTTATGTCGTTTTCCGATTCGGCTGAAATATCGCAGTATGCTTACGATGCGGTAAAATGGGCGGTAAGCAGGAGAATAATAAACGGTACCGACAAGGGAGAGTTCAAGCCCAAAAGCTACATAACGCGCGCTCAGGCTGCCGCAATGCTTACGCGCGGATAAAGGTGAGGTAGACGATGTCATTAGACGGTATTTTTCTTTACGGGCTGTGCCGGGAACTAAGCGACGAATGCAGGGGAGCGAGGGTGGAGCGCATAAACCAGCCGCAGCGCGACGAGCTTGTTTTGACGCTTCATACCGATAACGGCCAAAGACGACTTATCATATGCGCAAATCCCGACAGCGCGCGCGTCCATTTTACAAGGCAGCAGCGCGAGAACCCCGTTTCGGCGCCAATGTTTTGTATGCTTTTAAGAAAGCATCTCGGCGGCGCGCGCATTTTTGGCGTTTTTCAAAAAGGGGTGGAGCGCGCGCTTGAGATAAGGTTCGACGCATACGACGAGTTTGGAGACAAGGTGCAAAAAAGCCTTGTCATAGAGATAATGGGGCGCTTTTCAAATATCATTTTCATTGATGAAAAGGGCGTTATAATAGATTCAATAAAGCGGGTGGACGTTACAACAAGCTCGCAGCGCCTCGTGCTTCCTAAGCTTTTGTATGAGGCGCCGCCTCCGCAGGAAAAAACGTATCCTTTCGGACATTCCAAAGAGGAGATATTCGGCCTTCTTTCTTGTGAACGGTTTTCTTTAATGACGGCGGAAAAGGCGCTTCTTGAGTGCTTTTTGGGGCTTTCTCCGATAGTGTCGCGCGAGATCGCATTTAGGGCCAAAGTTTCGGGAGTAAAGCTGTGCGAAGCGGGAAACGACGCGCTTGAAGGGCTTTCAAAGGCGGCGTATGAGCATTTCTTAAAAGCAGAGAGCTATGATACGACAGCGTTTATGCTGGCGCAAAAGGATACGCACAGGCCGGCGTATTTTTCTTATCTGCCGATACTTCAATACGGTGAGCGCTTTGATGCGCGCGGATTCGAGTCGTTTTCTGCGCTGCTCGACGAGTTTTACGCCGCGCGAGATGCGGCCGACATACACGCCCGCCGCACGGCCCGGCTTCATAAGCTTATCTCAAACAATATAGACAGAGCTTCTAAAAAAATAAACATACAGCTTGCGGAGCTTAAAGACGCGCGCGACCGCGAAAAGCTCAAGCTTTACGGCGACCTTATAACGGCAAACGTGTACCGCATGAAAAAGGGCGACCGTGAGCTTGTTGCCGATAATTTCTTTGAAGAGGGACAGCCCAAAGTCTCTATACCGCTTGACATACGGCTTACGCCCGCGCAGAATGCGCAAAAGTTCTACAAGGCGTACAGAAGAAAGAAATCGGCGGAAAGCTATCTTTCAAAGCAGACCGAGATAACGCGCGAGGAGCTTATGTATCTTGAAACGGTAATGGAATCGCTTTCAAGAGCCGACGGAGAGGCCGCCCTTTCGCAGATAAAAGAGGAGCTTGCGGCCGGCGGATATTATCTTGACGGCAGCCTTAAAAAAAAGGGCGGCAAAGAAAAAAGAAAACCGCCGAAAAAACAGTCTTTCGCGTTCCTTGAATATAAGTCGCCTTCGGGCGTGCGCATACTGTGCGGAAAAAATAATCTGCAAAACGATCATCTCACGCTTGAGTGGGCGCGCCCCGAATATACGTGGCTCCATGCGAAAAACATACCGGGAGCGCACGTTGTGATATGCGAGCCGTTTTATGAAACAGACGATGAAACGCTGCTTTTTGCCGCGCGCGTGGCTGCGGCGAACTGCGCCGCCTCAAAATCGCCTAGGGTGGAGATAGATTATACTCAAATAAAGAACGTAAAGCGCGCGGCGGGGAAAAAGCCCGGCATGGTCTATTATGTAAAACAGAGAACGATTTTGGCCGAGCCTTATAAAAATAAAACGTAAAAATTATTTAAAAAGGCGTAATATCATGGTATGATATATCATAAAGAAGCAAACGTTTTTTAATAATACTTTAAATCAAGGAGGAAAAAACATGCCGCACATTCACATTGATTCCATCCCCGGAAGAGACGAGGCCAACAAGAAAAAGATAGCCGAGGCGCTTTTAAACGCGCTCGTAGAGTCCGCTCCCGTTCCGAAGGAGTATTGCTACGTTACCTTCGGCGAGGTAAAGCGCGAGGATTGGCTCGAATACGACAAGAACGTAATAAGCGCAAAGCCCGAGGAGTTATACTTCTATAAGGGCGAGGCAAAGAAGTAAGAAAAAAAGATGTGCTGGCCCCTGCCGAGGAGCGGATGCGTTTCCCCGGCAGGGGTCTTATTATTTCATATTATAGACTTTTGTAAGACAAAAAACGAAAGGTTTCTTTAAGCCGGAGCTTACGCTCCGCTCCATGCCTCGCACAGGGGAGCATATGTCGCCTTATCCGCAAGCATAAGCCTGTATGTGCAGCCTGTCTTTTTTGAAAGACCCGTATCAACGTGCTTTTCTTCGCACGGCTCGTTTATGGGAATGAGCTTTACCGAATCAAGCTTTCCCCCGTCATAGCGGACGGCGATGAGCACCGAACCGCCGGGAGACGTGACGGAGGCGGCGAGCGTTTCGCCGTCGATGACGCCGTTTACTGAGCAGAGAGGCGGGAAAGTATACGTTATCTCATAAAGCTCATCCGACAGCTTCGTGACGGCGGCAGGATCCCCGTTTATTGTGACTTCCGTCAGGCTCTCGTCTCCGAAATAGTAATACTCATTTGCCGCTTCCACATAGACGCTGACCTCGTACTCGTGCCCCGCCTTGAACGTTCCGCCTGTAACTGCTAAACCCTCGGTCTTGTCGAACCATCTTACGCCGTGAGAATGCCAATCGGCGCCGGTGTCGCTGATGCGTAGTTGTTCCGGATGATCCGAGACTGCGCTGAAATCAATGGACTGACCAACCACAGGCGCTGTAACGCTGATATCCGCGTTTTTCTCCACCGGGAAGCATACCGGATCGAAGATGTATGAAGCTGATACATAATACTTACCGGTATCGGGGTCTTTATATTTACCTCCGATACTCTTGAATACATTCTTACCTTTGTATTG
This sequence comes from Clostridia bacterium, assembly GCA_017405765.1. Lineage (NCBI taxonomy): Bacteria > Bacillati > Bacillota > Clostridia > Clostridia bacterium. Next base: position 10,062 of record JAFQZS010000012.1, on the reverse strand, counting down.
TGTCTGAATCAGGCCGTAGATCCTGACCTTTTCAAGATCCCAATAATGATATACATTATAACCGGTATCGACTGTTACAGGAAATTTGACCGAAAGCTTAAAGGTTTTTCCGATCAACTGCGTTTTATTAAGCCCAAGCGACCTTAAGCTTTCGTTCTCCGCGATGACCCGATCGTTTTCGTCGTACCAAACGTAAGAATAGTTTGAGTCGGAAAAGTCATTATCGGGGATCACTCCGTCCGTATAGCTGTATGGGACGGAGTAGATATTTCCTCCTTTTTGGGGCGGATCAACGAGGATCTGAAAACGAAGGACAGGTTCAAAGGCGGCCTGCGCGGGCGCGGCGCCCAAGGGCAGCAGGGCGGCGAGCATGAAGAGAAACAGAGCAAAAGAGAGAAGCCGCTTTTTCATGGTTTTATTCTCCTGTCGCATATTGCGTACTTGTCGTTTGTTATACGTTTATTATATCCGACCGGCGTGTTTTTTTCAACAGCTCCCAAAGAGGGAGCGTAATGTTTTCTTTTTAACAAAAATAAAGCGTTTTTTCTTGAAAAGATTATATACATATGATAAAATAAAAAATCGGAAGAAAAAAATAAAGGAGCATTTGTTTTGCAAAGCGATATAGATATAGCAAAAAACGCGAAAATGCTCCCGATCGCCGAGGTGGGCGAAAGGTTAGGACTTACGCCCGACGATCTGGAGCTTTACGGAAAATATAAAGCGAAAGTTTCTGCCGAAGCTATTCGCCGCATGGGAAAAAAGCCGCAGGGCAAGCTGATACTCGTGACAGCCGTAAATCCCACGCCTGCGGGCGAGGGAAAAACTACGATGAGCGTAGGTCTGGGAGAGGCTTTTGCAAGGCTTGGGAAAAACGCCGTGATAACATTGCGCGAGCCGTCTTTGGGCCCCGTTTTCGGCATGAAGGGCGGCGCGGCAGGCGGCGGATATGCGCAAGTCGTGCCCATGGAGGACATAAATTTACATTTCACGGGCGATATGCACGCGGTAACGGCGGCCAACAACCTTTTGTGCGCCGTTATAGACAATCATATAAAGCACGGAAACGAGCTTTCGATAGATCCGCGCAGGATAGTATTCGGGCGCGTTATGGACATGAACGACCGTATGCTTCGTTCGATGGTGGTGGGTCTTGGCGGCATACCGAACGGAACGCCCCGCGAGGAGAGCTTTACAATAACCGTTGCAAGCGAGATAATGGCCGTGCTCTGCCTTGCTACGGACATTTCCGATCTAAAGGCGCGCTTCGGTGAGATAACGGTGGCGTATACATACGACGGGGCTCCCGTTATGTGTAAGGACTTAAAGGTACAGGGGGCAATGGCGGCGCTTATGAAAGACGCCGTGCTTCCCAATCTTGTTCAGACCCTTGAGAACACGCCCTGTCTTATCCACGGCGGCCCGTTTGCAAATATAGCGCACGGCTGCAATTCGATAATCGCAACAAAGCTTGCGCTTTCCATGGCTGATTACACCGTTACCGAGGCGGGCTTCGGCGCCGACTTGGGCGCGGAGAAGTTTTTGAATATTGTAAGCCCCCGGATAGGAAAAACGCCGGACTGCGTGGTGCTGGTGGCCACTGTGCGCGCGCTTAAATACAACGGCGGCGTGAAAAAGGGCGACTTGGGTGAGGAGAACGTGGCCGCGGTGCGCGAGGGGATCAAAAATCTCGAAGCTCATATAGATAATCTAAAGGCTTTCGGCATGAATATAGTCGTAGCTTTGAACAGCTTTTATAAGGATACCGAGGCGGAGGTGGCCGAGGTTCGCGCTCTGTGCGAAAAGAAGGGCGTTCCGATGGAAGTATCGCGCGCCTTCGAGCTGGGCGGCAAGGGGTCTTTAAAGCTTGCGCAGACGGTAGTAAGAGTATGCGCAAAGCCGTCTATGTTTAAGAGCACTTATGAAAAAGAAGACCCTATAAGAGTGAAAATAGAGAAGATAGCCAAAAACATTTACGGCGCGTCAAATGTCATTTTTTCGTCGCACGCCGAGAAAAAGCTTTTGGAGATAAATATGAGAGGGCTTGATACGCTGCCCGTATGCATGGCGAAGACGCAGTATTCGCTTTCAGACGACCCGGCGCAGCTGGGACGCCCAAAAAACTTTGCGATAACCGTTAAAGAGATAGTGCCGAAAACGGGCGCGGGATTTATCGTAGTGCTTACAGGCGATATCATGACGATGCCGGGCCTTCCCAAGCGTCCCTCGGCGGAGAATATAGACATAAACGACGATATGGAGATATCCGGACTGTTTTAAAAGAAAAGGCCATGGAGTATTTTTCAAATTCACAGAAACAAACTGAATATATCGCCGCCCAGTTTGCAAAAAAATTAAAGGCGGGCGATACAGTCGCGCTTTTCGGAGACCTGGGAGCGGGAAAGACGGCCTTTGTTCGCGGTATCGCGCAGGCTTTGGGTGTAAGCGAGCATGTTACGAGCCCCACATTCGTTATACTTAACGAGTATCCGGGAAAGCTTACGCTTTACCACTTCGATATGTACAGACTCGAGGGCGCGGGCGAGGATGAATTAAACGACGTCGGCTTTTTTGAATACGCCGGAGGCGACGGCGTGTGCGCGATAGAATGGAGCGAATATATAGAAGATTTTCTCCCCGACGGATGTTTTCGCGTTACGATAACGCTGACAGACGAAGACGAACGCGCACGGCGCATAACGATCACACGCGAGGGCGGTGAGTCGGCGTGATAATACTTTCCGTAGATTCAAGCGCAAAGGCGGCCGCCGCAGCCGTATGCGATGATACAAAGCCTTTGAGCCATGTGTTTGTGAATACTGCGCTCACTCATTCGCAGACGCTTCTTACGCTTATAGACGAGGCGCTTAAAAACGCCGGCGTACAGCTTAAAGACGTGGGTCTTATCGCGGTATCAAACGGTCCCGGTTCGTTTACGGGGGTGCGCATAGGCGTATCTTTGGTAAAGGGCCTTGCGTTCGGGCGAGACGTTATGTGCGCCGGAGTATCGACGCTCGAGGCTATAGCGCGAAACACAGAGGACTTCGGCGGAGTTTGCTGCGCCGTTATGGATGCAAGGAATAATCAGGTATATAACGCCCTGTTCGGTATAGATGCAACAGATTTCAAAAGACTTACGCCCGACCGCGCCATAAGCACGGCCGAGCTTAGAGGCGAGCTTTCCTTTATAAAAGAGAGGATAACGCTTGCGGGCGACGGGGCGGACCTTGCGTATGAACAGTTCAAAGACATGAAAAATGTAAGCATAGCTAACGATACGGCCAAGCTTCAAAACGCCGTATCGGTAGCCCGCGCGGCATTTTATATGTATAAAGAGGGAAAATGCGTAAGCGCAGAGGAGCTTTCGGTAAATTATCTCAGGCTTTCTCAGGCTGAACGCGAATATGAAAAAAAGCTCAAAGGGGAAAAAACGGGGAAATGAAAAAAATAGCTATCGGCAGCGATCACGGCGGATTTATTCTGAAAGGGGAAGTAATATCGCACTTAAAGCAGAACGGATACGAGGTCAAGGATTACGGCACGTATTCCGACGAGTCGTGCGACTATCCCGATTATGCCGCGCTTGTAGGAGAGGCGGTGTCCGCGGGAGAATATGAATGCGGTATACTCATATGCGGCACGGGCATAGGAGTATCCATTGCCGCAAATAAGATAAAGGGCATACGCGCGGCGTGTGTTTCGGACACGTTTTCGGCAAAAATGTGCAGAGCGCACAATAATGCGAATATTCTGTGCTTCGGTGAGCGGGTTGTGGGACACGGGCTTGCAATGGAGCTTGTAGACGCATATCTTGAGACCGAGTTCGAGGGCGACCGTCACATACATCGTATTGAAAAAATATCCGCGCTTGAACAAAAATAATAATATTTACAAGGGAGGTATAAAATGGCTGATTACATAGTTGCCACAGCATCAACGGCCGATCTGCCGAGAGAGTTTTTAGAGGAGCACGACGTTCCCTTTATAAGCTACACCTATATAATGAACGAGGAATTATACGAGGACGACTGCCGCGAGGAGACGAAAAGCGAGGTCTACAAAAAAATGCGTTCCGGCGTGGGACTTACTACCTCGATGATAAATACATATTCGTATATCGAATTTTTTGAAAAGCTCATGGAAACGGGAAAAGACGTTATCTTCCTCGATATGTCGCAAAAGCTCTCCACTTCGTATATAAGCGCGGCGGAGGCGACCGAGCATATCCAAAAGAAATACCCGAACCAGCGCTTTTACAACGTAGACACAAGATGCGTATCCGGCGGACTGGGACTTCTCGTATTCAAGGTAATAGAGCTTCGCGACGCGGGCAAGAGCTTTGATGAAACGATAGAGTGGATAGAGGCAAACAAGCTGAAGGTGATACACCGCTTCACGGTAGACGACCTTGAATATTTAAAGCGCGGCGGCAGAGTATCGAACGCGGCGGCGCTCATAGGCTCCATGCTTTCTATCAAGCCCGTTTTATACGTGCCGGACGACGGCTCTCTTACGGTAGGCTCAAAGGCGCGCGGAAGAAAGATAGCATTAAACCGCATACTTGAATCTATGAAGGGCGATTTAAAAGAGCCGGACGGCCAGACGATACTTATAAATCACGCCGACTGCCTCGCCGACGCCGAATTTATGAAGGCGAAGGTGCTTGAGCTGTTCCCGACCGTAAAGGAAGTAAAGATATGCGGCCTCGGCGTTATCATAGGCGCGCACTGCGGCCCCGGTCTTTTCACCATATTTTACATGGGCAGCGACAGACACGCATAAATCTCAGACTGTCAAAAAAGGGCCAGACCGCCGAAAAGGGTAAAATAATAAAGATAAAAACGAGTGCAGGTTTTCTGCACGGCAAGTTATTAAGCGTGCAGTATCCGAAGCAGCCTTTGCGCCGTAACCTTTTGGTTACGGCGTTTTCGGCTATATGCCGATCGACTCGCTACCGTATAATGATACGGCCAAACCACCCCAAAAAATGCATACATTTTTTGAGGACCCCGGACTCGCCGATCGACAATTCTGACCTCTTTTTTGCCACCCTGACGGCGTATTGGATAAAACTATTTAAGCACGCAAACGAAAGACCCGCCGAAGCGGGTCTTTTCTTTCACAGTATTATACATATAAGCCCGTTCGAGCCGTCGTTTATTATTCTCTCAAGCGTTTCCTGAAGCTTTAAGCGCGCGGGCGCGGGCATTTTATATAGCTTGTTGTTTAAGCCCTCGTTTACAAGGTCGTGAAGCGACTTTCCGAAGATGTTTGAGTCCCATATCTTAGAGGGGTCTGTCTCAAATTCGCTCAGAAGATAATTTACAAGCTCCTGTGACTGCTTTTCGCTGCCGACGACGGGGCTTACCTCTGTTTGAATATCGGCGCGTATCATGTGTATCGACGGCGCGGAGGCGCGAAGCTTAACGCCGTAGCGCCCGCCCTGCTTAACTATGGAGGGCTCCTCAAGCGTCATTTCGTCAACGGTAGGGTGTACGATGCCGTATCCCGTATTTTTTACTTCGTTTATTGCGTATGATATTTTGTCATACTCCTTTTTGGCCAGCGCAAGCTCCTTCATCATGCCGATAAGCGCGGCGTCCGACGTTATCGAAAGACCCGTCTCATCGGAGAGTATCTTATAATAGAGCGATTTATCCAAAGAAAGCCTTACGTCAACTCTGCCGCAGCCCAGGTCTATCTTTTTAAGCTCGCCGTTTTTAATATTCTCCGCCGAGGATATTTCCTGTATTATGCTTTCGGCGGCGCTTATCTTTTTTATGCCGCTCAAAGCTCCTTTTATCCCGTCGAAGATCGTTTGCCAGAGCCAATGCGCCTTTGGCAGCGCAGACAGCCAGTCGGGAAGATAAAAGGCAAGCTCCTTTATCGGGAACTCGAACAGTATCTTTTCGATTATGCGTTTTATATCATCCTCGTCAAGCTCCATACAATTCACACAGACGGCGGGGACGTTGTGGCGTTCCGAGAGCGTGTTTGAAAGAGCCTTTGCCTCAGAAGAATCGGGATATGCGGAATTTACAAGAATGATAAACGGCTTGTTTATCGCTTTAAGCTCCGCTATCACGCGATCCTCCGCCTCCTCGTAAGCGGCGCGGGGAATATCGGTAAAGCTTGCGTCGGTCGTTATCATAAGACCTATCGTCGAATGCTCCGTTATGACCTTCTTCGTGCCTATTTCTGCAGCCGTGCTAAAGGCGACCGGCTCCGAAAACCACGGCGTATGCACCATTCGTTCGCGGCCGTCCTCCTCCTGCCCAAGCGCCCCCTCTACAACGTAGCCTACGCAGTCTATCATGCGCACGTTGAACGAAGCGTTGCCGCTTAAGGTGACGTTTACGGCCTCCTCGGGTATGAATTTCGGCTCGGTAGTCATTATCGTGCGCCCCGACGCGCTTTGCGGAAGCTCGTCATATGCGCGTTCGCGCCTGAATTTGTTTTCTATATTAGGTATGACCAGCGTTTCCATGAAGCGCTTTATAAAAGTCGATTTCCCTGTTCTTACAGGCCCTACCACGCCTATGTATATGTCGCTTCCGGTGCGGCGCGCGATATTCTGATAGAGGTTATATTCTTCCATTTTCCATCCTCCTTATATTATTTACCCGAAAGTTTGATGCGCGGTATCAAAAGCATATGCGACGTATCAAGCGCAGACTGTACGCTTGCGCTCAGGCTGTTCGCGCCGATAATGTCTTCGGGCGACGCGCCGTATTTTTTGGCTATATCCCATATCGTCTCTTTTTTGTCGGGAAAATATGCGAAAAGCGCCGGCAGATCGTCGCCGGTCTCATCCGTCTTTTTTTGCGCTTCGGCGGAAACTACGCATGTAAACGGCGTGTTTTCAAAAATATATATAGATGCCTCGCCGACGATTTTTATTTCTATCTCGCCCGACATGTTGAGATTGAAGCTAAGCTCCGGGGGCGGAGCGTTTACGCACACCTCGGCCTTTTTATTGCCGCCGGTCGCCACCGAAAGATTTACAGGCAGCGTTTTCATGGCGCAGAAGGCCGCTCCCTCGTCGCTTATACACAGAGCGCGCACGTCTGCCGAGGCCGTAAGCTTTATCTCGCCGCCTTTTATCGTACTGTCGAACGCCGAAAGCTCACAGTAAATGTCCGCCACTTTCGCAATATCCATCCCGTCGGGCGGCTTTATCGAGTCGCGTATGCTTATGGCGGCGCTCTTTTTTTCAAAGAGATTGTAAACGGGCGATTCGTCCGTTTTTATGAAAAGCTCATGCGTTGTTGAAAAAGCGTCTGTAATGCTTTCAACGGCGGCGCGCATATATGCGCATACCGATACAGAGGCCGATATGCTCACAGAAAAGGTGCGCCCGCCGGAGTCGGAGGACAAAGCTGCTGTCACATTCGATATTTCAAAGGCGGTCTCTGCGTCAAAGGTTTCCAAAACTCCCGGCATATCGGCTATAAGCGAAAAAGGTATCTCGCTTTCAAACGTCTCAAGCTCTGGCGTCCCGTCTGCCGAAAGGTATACAAAGACGACCTTCGCGCTCCCTTTTATTATCGCCTTGTTTGAAATGAGCTTTACGCTGTCTGAAATAAGGCGCGCCCGATATGAGAGAAGCTCTTTTGCCGAAGGGCTCGACTGGGGGAGATAAAGGTCCTCCTCAACGCTTATCATTTTTTCCGCGTATGAGGTAAAAAGACAAAGATCCTTGGCGGTCTTTAGCGTTTTTACATCTATCTCTTTTGAAAAGCCGCTTACTGTCTCTATCGTCTGCGGCTCGTATGCCGAAACGTCTATTTCCAAAACGGCGCGAAAGCCTATCTTTCGCGAGTTTACTATATGCGCTTCGTTCTGTCCCAGATTTACGCTTACGCGCACAAACGCATTTGAAGCAGGCGCGGCTGCTTTGAATATTTCCACAAAAGGCGCGCGCCCCGAAACAGAGAGAGGAGACTTATCGCCGTCGGCCGCAAAAAGCGCAGTAAAGTGTATTTCTCCGCTCACCGTTATTTTGTCGTCGGCGGCTGATTTGTCCTTTATATATATCTGGGCCTGCGACGAGATCACGGCGCGGACGTCGGGAAGATAGTCGGGAATAATTATCTCGGTCGTTTCGATATGCTCCATGCGGCCGGAGTATATTTTTCTGTTTGTGCAGATCTGTTCTTTTTGCAGCTCAAGCTCCATTTTTCTCACTCCTTCGTGTTTTATATTGCATTATATTTTACTGCGGCGCGTTTTATGCTTTTTAATTAAAAAACCATGCGGAGGCGTTTTGCCCCCGCCGGTGTGTCAAAAAAGCGTTTTTCGATATGCCAAAGGGGGGACAGCCGAAGCTGTCCCCCCATCTTGTCATAATGTATTTTAGATCATGCATTTTTTAGCGTTCGCCGTATGCACGGTACAAAAATGTCACTATATGTGCCCGCATACACGGCGCGTCCGGACTGAATCTGCCGTCTCCCGTGCCGAAAGCTATGCCTTTCTCTACGGCCCATATAACTGCGTCATAGTAATATGCGTCGGCAGATACGTCCGTGAACGTATTGCCGCCTTCGGCCGTTTCGCCGAGAGCACGATACAGGAAGGTAATGCACTGCGCCCTCGTTACTGTGCCGTCGGGATCGAACAGTCCGCCTCCTATGCCCTTCGCAATACCGTTTTCATATGCCCAAAGCACGGCCTTGTAATAATATGCGCCCTCATCAAGATCACTAAACGGCTTATCGTTCGTTAAAGGCTCGGGCCTTCCAAACGCTCTCCAAATGAAGGTGACCATCTGCGCGCGCGTGCAGGTAAGTTCGGGGCTGAATGCGGCCGCAGCGGTGCCTTCTGTTATGCCGTTTGCGTCCGCCCAGTCGACTGCGTCAAAGCAGTAGCTGTCCTCGGGAACGTCTGCGTAGGGGAAGGCCTCGTGACCAACAACGAAGCGTGAGCTGTCGCCGGACGTCGAGAGTGTAAGCGTACCGGTCTTTTGGCCGAAGCTTACGGCCGTCTTATCTTTGTTTGCTTCCTCGCCGTTTTTCAAAACCGTGATACGATTCGGATCGGTGTTTTCGTCAGGCGAGAAGGGGATAGTCAAGGTCATCGTTCCGCCGAAGCCGTTTATCGTTTTCCCGCCGGATGTCACGTTAAGCTCGTATGCGGTGGAATTTGAAGGCGCGCCGTCTGCGTCTTTGTTCGTAAATTCTATATCTGCGCTGCCCTTTATGAGATCGGCTATGCCCTTGAGCGCCTCTGTGTCAAATACGACCGTTGCGCCGTTATCGGCTTCGACCGTAAAGGTGCGGTTTTCGCGGATAAGCCGCGACAGATCCGTTTCGGTGATGTGAGCTATGCTCTTTTGTTTCGTGCTAAGCGTTGCACCTGAGCCGCCGCCACCGCCCGAAGAGGACGGTATTGTGTATTCTGTTATCGTTATCGTCTGCGCGTCGGACGCAAGCGAGTTGCCGCTTGCCTTTACGCGAACGAGGTAGCCGCCCGCCGCGAGGTTTGCCGTCTCGCCGGTGCACGATGTCCAAGTCGTGCCGTCGGTCGAATATTCGTGCGCCGCCGTTGTGGGTATCGTGCCGGTGCCGCCGATGGTCGTAGGCTGGGCTGCCGTAAGCGCGGGCGTATCGGCCTTTGTGACGGTTATCGTCTGCGGTGCGCTGTCGGTCGTCGTCGTGCCGTTGCCGGGATTTATCACCGTGATCGTGCAGGGGACAAGTCCTGTAAGCTCTACACTCGTGCCCGTGATCGTCGCAGCCGCGCCGCCGTCGATGGAGTATGTCATGCCTGCCGCAACATTCGTAAGCGTGCCGGCATCGGCGCCCGTTGCGGTGAATACCGCCGCGGGCGTAGGCTCTGCGCTAGGATCGTACGCCGTTATCGTTATCGTTTGCGCATCGGACGCAAGCGCGTTTCCGCTTGCCTTTACGCGAACGAGGTAGCCGCCCGCCGCGAGGTTTGAGGTTTCGCCTGTGCATGATGTCCAAGCAGCGCCGTCTGTCGAATATTCATGCGCCGCCGTGGTGGGTATCGTGCCCGTGCCGCCGATGGTGGAGGGCTGAACTGCCGTAAGCGAGGGCG
>JAFQZS010000011.1 GCA_017405765.1 Clostridia bacterium | reverse complement strand
TCGGTTTGCGGCTTTTGTTGCTCCGTTCTTCTCTGAATACTTGATTACCTGTTGACGGAAATGCGCGCTAGATGCTAAACTGGTCATGGAAATTCATCTCTTTCATGGCTGATTTGTGTGGTAACTTCATCATACCATGTTTGAGTTGAATTTCCATTCTCTTTTGTCACATATCATTTGTACCATAACACTTCATTGGCTTCTTTTATAAAATAATACTTGAAGTACGCCGCTTCGTTTGATAAAATATTCTAATGAGACAACATAACAAGGAAAGAGGATAAAAGATGGACAATTCGCAGAAGACAATGGATAAGATTGTAGCTCTGTGCAAGGGCAGAGGATACATTTTTTCGGGCTCCGAGATCTACGGCGGCCTTTCGAATACGTTCGACTACGGCCCGCTCGGAGTGGAGTTCAAGAATAATATAAAGAAGGCATGGTGGAAAAAGTTCGTTTACGAGATTCCCCAGAACGTGGGACTCGATTCCGCCATACTGATGAATCCCAAAACGTGGGTGGCTTCCGGTCACGTCGGCGGCTTTTCCGACCCGCTTATGGACTGCCGCGACTGCAAGACGCGTCACCGCGCCGATCACCTCATAGAAGAGGCGACGGGCGTCGCTCCCAACGGCTGGAGCAACGAAAAGATGATGGAATTCATCAAGGAAAAGGGTATCGCCTGCCCCGAATGCGGCTCAAAGAATTTTACCGAGATAAGAAAGTTCAACCTTATGTTCAAGACGTTCCAGGGCGTTACCGAGGATTCAAAGAACGAGCTTTTCCTCCGCCCCGAAACGGCGCAGGGCATATTCGTTAACTTCAAGAACATACAGCGCTCCACGAGAAAGAAGATACCGTTCGGCGTGGGCCAGATAGGCAAGTCTTTCAGAAACGAGATAACTCCCGGCAACTTCACGTTCCGCACGCGCGAGTTTGAACAGATGGAGCTCGAGTTCTTCTGCAAGCCCGGCACCGACCTCGAATGGTTCGAGTTCTGGCGCAAATACTGCATCGATTTCCTCATCGGCCTCGGCATGAGAGAGGAAAATATAAAGCTCCGCGATCACGAGCAGGACGAGCTTTCCCATTACTCGAAGGCGACTACCGATATAGAGTTCTTATTCCCGTTCGGCTTCGGCGAGCTTTGGGGAATAGCCGACAGAACGGACTTCGACTTAAAGCAGCATCAGGAGTTCTCCGGCGAGTCGATGGAGTACTTCGACCCGCAGACTAACGAAAAGTATATACCCTACGTTATAGAGCCCTCGCTTGGCGCGGACAGAGTGGCGCTTGCCTTCCTTATAGACGCTTACGACGAGGAAGAAGTATCCGAGGGCGACGTCCGCACCGTTTTAAGGCTCCATCCGGCGCTCGCTCCCTTCAAGGCCGCCGTGTTGCCGCTTTCGAAGAAGCTCTCCGATAAGGCGACCGCCGTTTTTGAGACGCTGAGCCGCGAGTTTTCGGTCGATTACGACGAGACCGGCTCCATAGGCAAGCGTTACCGCAGACAGGACGAGATAGGAACTCCCTACTGCATAACTTACGACTTTGAGTCCGAGACCGACGGCTGCGTTACCGTGCGCGAGCGCGATTCAATGGAGCAGGTGCGTATCAAGATAGACAAGCTTGCCGACTATATAAGAAAAGGTATAAATTATTAAAATAAATCTTTGGAGGGATAAAAATGTTAAAGGCTAATATTGAAAAGAAGCTCAATTATCAGATAAACCGCGAGCTTTATTCGTCGTATCTGTATCTTTCGATGTCCTCGTATCTTAAGGGCGAGGGACTCGACGGCTACGCGAACTGGTTCAAGGTGCAGGCAGAGGAGGAGCGCGACCACGCTCTCATTATTTACAATTACGTTCATCTTTCCGGCGGCACCGTAGTGCTCGACGCGATAGAAGCGCCGCCCGCGAAGTTTGACGGAGTGCGCGACGTTTTAGCTAAGAGCGCGGAGCACGAGGCGCTCGTGACCGGCCTTATAAACGATATCGTAACGCTCGCTCAGAAGGAAAAGGACCACAAGACTTCGAATTACTTCATGTGGTTCGTTGACGAGCAGGTGGAGGAAGAGGACAACGCCGCGACCAACTTAAAGAAGTACGACCTCATGGGAAGCGATGGCAAGGGACTCTATCTTCTCGATCAGGAGCTCGCAAGCCGCGTGTACAAGGTGCCGTCCCCGCTTGCGACTGCGGAATAAATATACGCGCTGTAAAAAGGAGAAAAAGCGATCGTCTTTTTCTCCTTTTTTGATTCTCACAGAAAAACTTTTTCACTTTTAAACTGTTGTAACATATATTGAAAGATTGAAAAAATTTCAATGAGAGATAACGGCTTCGTTTGTATGGGCATTTGCCAAAAGAGCGATATAAAAGTCGGCCCCACAACATCTCTTAAAGATTTTTTTGATCAGAATGCTTATAAAGAGGACAAAATAATGGACGAGCTGCATTATCTGCTTATGAGAGCGAATACGGCCATGAACCGAAACATATTCAGGGGAGCGCAGAAAATAAACCTTTCTTCGGGTCAGCCTAAAATATTGGAATATCTCACGGAACGCAACGGAGACAATCAAAAGGCGATAGCCGTTTACTGCGGTGTGGAGCCCGCAACGCTTGGAAGCATCCTTCTTCGCATGGAGAAAAACGGACTTATAGAAAGAAAAAGAAAAAAAGAGGACGGACGCTCTCTTTACGTGTATATCACGCCAAAGGGACTTAAGGCCGCGGATGATATGAAAGCGGTCTATGATAAATATGACGAAAAAGGCACGGAGGGTCTTTCTGAAGAGGAGATCGCCTTGCTTAAACGGATGCTTTTTAAAGTTTTTAAAAATCTAAATGAGGGATAGTACAAAAAGCGCTCGATATAAGGCGCTTTTTTGCGTCTTTTGGGCAACCACCAAATAAAGCGGCGCAGCTGTTGTAAAACCATGCGGAACTGTGATAAAATATAGTGACACGGAAAGAAATGCTCTTTTACACAAATACAGATGGGGGTAATATTTATGCTTCATTCTTTTACAAGGAACCACGACGATCTTTCGACGGAGGCCGGATTTCAGTTCGAGTTTTTCTGCGACTGCTGCGGCAACGGGTATAAGAGCAGCTTCGTTCAATCGAGCACATACGGCCATAAGCAGAAAACGGAACGTTTCGGACGCATGGCGTCCACGTTGGGCGGCTTGCTCGGCGGCAGAGCCGGCGATCTCGGCTCTATGATCGAACGCGGCAGCGATATGCTCGGAGGACGCCTAAGCGATCAGTCGCCCGAATGGAGAAAAGAACACGAGCGCGCCTTCGACGAGGCGCAAAAGGAAGTGCGCCCCAACTTTAAAAAGTGTCCGTCCTGCAATACGTGGGTATGTACTGACTGCTGGAACGATGAAGAGGGCCTCTGCGTAGAGTGCGCTCCGCGCGAGGCAAGCTATGCCGCACAGGCAAGAAACCGTGCTATGCGCCGCAATATCGACGAAGCGGCGGATACGGCGACTGTTTGGCAGGGCAAGCTTGAAAAGCGCACTACGGTATGTCCCAAATGCGGCAAGCCTGCCGGAGAAGGCAAATTCTGCAACAACTGTGGCGCTCCGCTCGGTACGCAGCGCTGCCCCAACTGCGGCGCGCAGGTTGCGCTCGGGCTTAAATTCTGCGGCGAGTGCGGCTCTCCGATGAAGAAAAGCGGCAAATGCCCGAATTGCGGTCATGAAAACGAACCGGGAATGAAATTCTGCGGCGAGTGCGGAACGAAGCTCTGATGAAATACGAAGGATGCGTGCAGGGACGCGCGGCAAGGATATCGCTTGAGCGCGAGGGTATGGATTTCGGCAGTCGATTTCTCGATTATGCAGATATCGAGAATATAAGTCCCATAAATCATAGGATATTTATAAATACTCAGACGGGCGAGCACATAAATATATCAATGCTCGGCTTCTCCTATGACGGTTTTTACGAGGAGCTTTGCAGCCTTTTCGGAAAGCGCAGCCTTGAAGCGCTTTTTGTGAACGAAAAGATCATAATGTCATCTGAGGGCGAGTATGAGACGCCGCGTGAGCGCGGACGCGCTAAGATCGCGCTTTTTTCGGACAGTATATGCATATTGCCTCCGACGGCGAATGCCGTGCGTATACCACTTTGCTTTGCCGAAGAGATACAGCTTGAGGGATATATGATTTTTGTAACGCTTGCATCCGGTACGCGCTATGTCGTAGGACGCATGGGATACGATACGAAACCATTTTTCGAGCGAGCCGTAAATTTGGCGAAGGGCGTAAAAAATATGCGCGCACGCGCACTTGAGACTGTTGCCCTAAAGCCGCCGTTTATGTATAAGGGGTTGTTCAGAACGGCGGAGCCTAAGCATTATTGGCAGGCGGCCGTGGGCAAGGGCGTCTGCGCTTTGGAGCTTTTTACCGATGAGGACGCCGCAACGTATCTTTATCGCTTTGATGAAAGCGAGACGGAGTTCCTTTCAAAGCTTTGCGAAGCTACGGAGGCTATGGGCGAGTATCGTGAAATAATTCATATTTCAGAGGAACAACTTTTAAAAAAACCGCTTTTTTGCATGGCGGTCAGACGGTGCGAAGCCGTTTCATTTCTGCGCGCGCGTTCAGCGGGCAGATTGATTCACAGTCGGTCCCATGCGGAGAGACTTAAAGAATTTTTATGCTGAAAGGGTTGCGTAGATTGAGGTTTTAGTGTATATTTATAATTGTGTATGTTTATTTTGCATTTTAAATACATCATGATTCGGGTTTTCGGGCATGATGTGTTTTGCTAATAACTTGAAAAATAAGAGATATCACAATAACAATTCTTACTTAGGGGCGAATATAATGGATGAGCTTCATTACTTGCTTATGAGATCGCATACTGCAATGAACAGGCATGTATTCCGCGAAGCGCAGAAACGGGGCCTTTCCTCGGGGCAGCCTAAAATACTCGAATATCTTACAAAATTTAACGGAGCAAATCAAAAGGCAATAGCCGTTTACTGCGGAGTCGAGCCGGCAACGCTCGGAAGCATTCTTCTGCGCATGGAGAATAACGGACTTATTGAGAGAAAAAGAAAAGAAGGAGACAGGCGTTCCCTCTACGTATTTATCACCCCTAAGGGCTTAAAGGCCGCGGACGATATGAAGATGGTCTACGACAAATTCGACGCGCTGGGCGCGCACGGTCTCTCCGAATCGGAGTTGGGTCAACTCAAAATACTGCTTATGAAGGTATTCAGAAATCTGAACGAGGGATAGGACGCTGAGTTTTATAATAGTATAAATATTAAAACGCCTTTCGGGGCGTTTTTTGCGTTCTAAAAAACTTTGAAAAAAGTTCAAAAAAGGTATTGACAAGCTGGGTTGGAAGTGGTATTCTGATAAAGCTGTTGCGAAAGACAGCGAGATTGAACCTTAAAAATTGAACAACGAAAAAGCTCTAGTTAATGAATTTGAGAGACATCCAAGGGA
>JAFQZS010000010.1 GCA_017405765.1 Clostridia bacterium | reverse complement strand
CTGGAAGTATTACTAAAGATGGTGACCTTCTGGCCGAAGATTGTGGGGCGTAAATCAGCTTCAAGAGGCGCAGTATGGGCCTGTGGGTTTCCCCTCGTGTGGGGACGGGGGAGCAAAGCTCCCCGGGACTTTTGGTACTTTTGGTCACAAAAGTACGCCCCCCGGCAGGGGGATCAAATTCTTAAAACGGAGTTTTAAGGTTTGTTCTTGCTTGCAAAGCAAGAGAAGCAAACTTAAAAAGGAGTCTTTAGAACCTCGGTTCTAAAAAATCCCCCTTGCTTTCACCTAAAACCGCGCCGCGTCATATACTGTAATACCGATACAGAGGATGGGTATGATGACGATGAGCGGCTTTGACAAAAAGATGCGCCCCGTGCGGCCCGGGAGGGGCATTATATGGAGCCTTATACTTATCGCGCTCGGCGCGGGCGTCGTATTGTCGCTTGTTTTCCCCGCGTGGCTTCTTGCGCTCATAGGGGGGATAATACTTTTTCTTATAGGCGTTCTGCTTTTATTGTGCTGAGTGGTTTTTTTGGAGGTAAACGTATATGAAGATAGTTGTACTTAAGGTCCCAAAGATCTTGGGCGGTATACTTAGATCCGTTTTCGGGATGAGAGGCGAATAAAAGAGAGCGCGGGGCGATACGTCCCGCGCTCGTGCCTTTTTTTAAGAGTATTTACGATATGGGAAAGATTTAAAAAAGCGGGCGCATGGGGCGCCCGCCGTATTTTATTCCATCGCGCCGATCACCTGCGCGCTTCTTTTGTAGTCGTTTAGGGCGCGCCTGTATTCTCGGTCCTTTATCGCATATGCGTAAAGGCGTGTAGCGCGCTCTTCAATGTCGAACTGCGCCTGCGCCGCTTCGCCGTATCGGCTTATATGAGCCGCCTTTGTTATTATCGGAAGCGCCGCCGTCTGCTTCATCTCGCGCAAAACGCGGCTCCCCGTTTTGTTTTGGGCAAGCACGCGGATATATGCGGGCGGAGCATCCGTATCGCTCTTTTTTATCCCGAGATATGCGCACATTATAACGCGCCGCAGGCGCGAGTGGGTGAAGCGCTTCGATTTGACTCTTTCGTAAAGCTCAGAAAGCGACTGCGACTGACGCGCCGCATCGTATATCCTGTTTTCTAGCCCCTCGCTCACATCGGGAAGCCGGCTCAACTCATACGGCGAAAGCCGTATAAGATGCGAAAGTACAAGCTCGTCGAAATCGGACGTACTTACATAGAAAACGCCGCGGTCTATCGCGTCTCGGTAAAGCGCAAGACAGCGCTCGGGCACAAAGCGCGTCATATCGGCGCCCTTACTTTCGCGCAGAGCCGACGCCGAGGAGAACGCGCCGAATGTCTCCATGCTGTCGTGCGACGCCCCCGTGCGGGGCACGGTTATCAAAGACAAAGAAGGGAAGAGACGTTCGGCCTCGTTTATATATTCGAGCGCGAGGATGTTATTGGGCTGCGAGAGCATGTCGGCAAGCTCTACGCTCACAAATTCGCGCGCCGCCGCCGCGCGCGCCGCGGGATACGACGTTCCTTCCGAGAATATTTCCTGTTGGCGCGCCGCGAACTCCTCGCTCCTTATCGCACGGTTTAGCTCTCTTAGCTTTTCGATATCGCCGCACTCGCTTCCGAAGCTGAGAGCCGAAACGCAGCCCATACCGCCGATAAGGCTTACGGCGCCGCAGGCAAAGCGCTGCGCGCTGCCGAGCGCGAAAACGGCGGGAAGCTCAATTACTAGGTCGCAGCCGCCCAAAACGGCGGCGTGAGCGCGAAGATACTTGTCCGCGACGGCGGGCTCGCCGCGCTGAACGAAGCTGCCGCTCATCACAGCGACAACGGCCTCTGCGCCAGTAAGCTTCTTTGTTTCGGCGATATGATATGCATGACCGTTGTGAAACGGGTTATATTCGGCGATAATTGCGGCAATTTTCATGAAAAGTCACCTTTTTAGCGTTGAAGCGGTAAATGTTTTTTCGTATATGATAACTTAGGTAAATGCAAGGCTTTTTTGGGGCCGCATTTTGGCGTAAACGGCGTTTTGCGGCGGATGTGATACATAAGTATTTCAAACAAATTCTATAAAAGAATTCAAACTCTGTCAAGCGTATGCCGCGCCGCGATATCGACAGAAAGGCTTATCGGCGCGTCGAACAAATACAAAAAACTTCGTATCGCAGGTTTATATTTATTATAAGGGGTTGACCGTCCGCCGATAATCATTTATGCTCAAATCAGTAAAAGGATCGTGAAGACAATAAAAAGTCCGCCATGCAAAGGAGGAAAATATATGAGCGACAGTAAACGGCTGAGGCGCCTTTTGCCCTGCATTTTATTATTGATCGTTTTTTCGGTATCCGCATATGCGTGCGCTTATCATACATCGGGCTTTGCCGCAGAAGAAAGCGCCGGGGAAGAACAGGTGAAAGCAGGCATCGACTCCGTTCACAGGGAAGAACACGGATGGTCGGCGTCCTTTTATCTCTCCGACAGCGAACAGAGCGCAGACGCATGGTGCGTTCGCTTCGACGGCGAAGGCCGTTTTCTCGGAGCACAGAAAAAACACCTTTCGCCGGGAATACAGCCCCTGAGTTTTGACGTGTCAAACGCGTCGTCCCTTTTTTTGGTGCTGGATGATTCGATGATACCCTTGTGCGCCGCGAAACGATTGGGATACATAGGCGAAACGACGCCGCTTTCATATGAGATCCATTTGTTATTGGATCCCGATCAGGTTTTGGATGAAGACCATTTTCTTAAGAAAGAAGTGCGCGATGAATTTGCCACGGGGAAAAAATATAAATCGTTCGGCGTGGTATATCTCGACACAGCCGACCGACAATTCACACAGGAGCGGTGGATCAACCGGATCAGGTTCAGGGAGGACAAACCGGAAAACGGCTTCAAGGTGACGTATAAAAAACGGTATCCCATAACGGACGGCGACGTTGCCGCCGAATTGCGCCGGGCGGAAACGGAGGGCTTTATCCTATCCGACGACGTGTGGTCGCCTGAGGTGGAGTGGGGATATTCAAGCATGACGCTTAGTCTTTCGGCCGAAGCCGCCGAGGACGCGGGCGGGTATTCGGGGATAGCCGAGCTGCCCCTTAACGAGGCCGTTTCCATGATCAGGGAGAAAATGCCGTCAGAAGAAAAAGACTGGAAAACAGAAGGTTGGGGGACCGATGCGATCGAAGCGGCTCAGACGGCAGGGCCGGTCATGTTCAAGCGCTACACGGGGGATCATCGGGGAACGGAGATACGGATCGAGGTCTGGGAGATCAAAGACAAGTATATTACTGAGCTGTCGGTCAAGGCGGATGACTATAATGAGGCGGCGGCCGTGCGTGAGGAGCTTATAAACTACCTTGACAACATGGGGATACTGTTAAAAGAAGACTCGCTGAAAACGCAGCGGATCATGGACGCTTTTTTCGGCGCGCATGACTGACAGAGGCAGACGGCAAAGCGGGCATGACGCATACCCCGCGGCGGTTTTTGGGGCCAAGATAAAGATCCATGCGGGAAAAGCCCGATATGGCAGCTCTTATGAAGCCCTTTCGGACCGAGACGATAAAAAGCAAGAGTTAAATAAAAATACGCAAATAATATTTTAGCGTAAAAAGCCGTTGAATTCTTAAAGATTTTGTACTATAATAATATTTAATTGTATTATAGCTCTTTTTGAGCCGAAATGCATATTAAGCACACGCTCAATTTTTTATGATAAATCGAAAGGTGGAACTTCTATGGATTTTTTAGGTAACATGAAAAAGCTGGCTGCAAGCGATGTAAAGACCATCGTATTGCCCGAGGGCATTGAGCCCAGAGTAATAAATGCGGCTGCACAGGTTGCAAAAGAGGGCTTCTCCAAGGTAGTGCTCTTAGGCAATGAGAAGGAGATAGCGGACAAGGCCAAAGAGATCGGCGCCGACATCGCGGGCATACCGGTCATAGACCCCGAAAAGAGCCCCAAGTTCGCTGATTACGTAGATACCTTCTATGAGATGAGAAAGGCAAAGGGCATAACGCGCGAGGAAGCTGCAAATTTAATGAAGGACGTGCTTTACTACGGCGTTATGATGGTAGAAAAGGGCGACGCCGACGGTATGGTAGCAGGTTCCATCAACTCCACCGGCAACACGCTCAGACCTGCGCTTCAGATACTCAAGACTGCTCCCGGCGTTAAGTATGTATCCTCGTTCATGGTAGTCGTAGTTCCCAACTGCACGCTCGGCGACAACGGCACGTTCGTATTCTCCGACTGCGGTCTTACGATAGACCCCGACGCCGACAATCTGGCTGAAATAGCTATCGCTTCCGCAAAGTCGTACAAGGCCGTTTTAAAGAGCGAGCCGAGAGTTGCCATGATGTCGTATTCTACTTACGGCTCCGGCAAGGGCGCGTCTGCAGACAAGGTGCGCGAGGCCGTTAAGCTTGCAAAGGAGCGCGCTCCCGAGCTCATGCTCGACGGCGAGCTTCAGGCGGACGCTTCGCTTATCGAGTCGGTAGGCCAGTTAAAGGCTCCCGGCAGCAAGGTAGCGGGCTATGCAAACTGCCTTATCTTCCCGGATCTTCAGTCGGCGAACATCGGCTATAAGCTCGTACAGCGTCTTGCAAAGGCAGAGGCTTACGGCCCGATACTCCAGGGCATAAAGAAGCCCGTAAACGACCTGTCGAGAGGCTGCAGCGCCGAGGATATCGTAGGCGTTGTCGCTATCACCAGCGTACAGGCGCAGATGATGTAAATATTATTTGTAAATATAATAAAAGGAGAAATGTAAGTGAAAGTATTAGTTATCAACGCCGGCAGCTCCTCTCTCAAGTATCAGCTTATCGATATGGACACCGAGAAGCTCATGGCAAAGGGACTTTGCGAGAGAATAGGCATCGACGGCAAGCTCACGCATGAAGTTATCGGCATGGAGAAGATGAAGAAGGACGTGCCGATGAAGGATCATAAGGACGCGATAAACGTTGTTCTCGACTCGCTCACTCACGAGGGATACGCAGTTATCTCCAGCATGAGCGATATCGACGCCGTAGGCCATCGTTTCGTACACGGCGCGGAGTTCTTCAAGGATTCCTGCCTTATCGACGACGAAATGATGAAGGTAGGCGAGGCTTGCTGCGAGATCGCGCCGCTTCACAACCCGCCGAACATCATCGGTATCAACGCCTGCAAGGAAGTTTTGGGCAGCATCCCGCAGGTTGCCGTATTCGATACGGCTTTCCATTCCACGCTTCCGGCATACGCATACCTCTATGCGCTGCCCTACGAGTATTTTGAGAAGTATAAGATAAGAAAGTACGGCTTCCACGGCACGTCTCACAAGTATGTTACCCAGCGTGTGGGCGCAATGCTCGGTAAGCCCCTTTCGGAGCTTAAAATAATCACCTGCCACTTAGGAAACGGCTCGTCCATCACGGCTGTAGACGGCGGCAAGTCGGTTGACACTACGATGGGCTTCACCCCGCTCGAGGGCCTTATCATGGGCACGAGAAGCGGCTCGCTCGATCCGGCGATCCTGCCGTATCTTATGGAGAAGGAAAACCTCGACACGAAGGCGATAAGCAATATCCTCAATAAGAAGTCGGGCGTTTTGGGCCTCTCCGGCGTAAGCGCAGACTTTAGAGACGTTGAGGCTGCCGCAAAGGAAGGCAACGAGCGCGCACAGATAACGATAGACCAGTTCTGCTATCAGGTAAAGAAGTACATAGGCTCGTTCGCGGCTGCTATGGGCGGCGTTGACGCCGTTGTATTCACCGCAGGCGTAGGCGAGAACTCCGCAGCGTTCAGAGAGCAGATCGTTTCCGGCCTTGACTTCTTGGGTATAAAGATAGACGCCGAGAAGAACAAGATCCGCGGTCAGGAGATAGACATAAGCGCCGCTGACGCTACCGTTAAGACCCTCGTTATTCCCACCAACGAGGAGCTCATGATAGCGCTCGACACCAAGGCTATCGTTGAGAAGTTAAAGTAAGAATATAGGCTGTACATAAAAAATCGGGAGCCGCAAGGCCCCCGATTTTTTTATGCGGAGGCGTGCCGCGCCGCTGCCTTTCGAATTTTTGTTGCGAACGGGGGGATATGGTAAAATGGTATCATAAATGATCCGACATACCTATGCGCCCGAAAAGGAGAGGGAGAATATGAAAAACAAGTTAATATGTATGCTGATTGCAATATGTATGATCGCGGTCATGCTGCCTGCGGCGGCTCTGGCGGGCACGACGCACGTTCAGAGCGGTGATATGACGTACCCCGCAGAAAACGGTGATCTTTACTATCAGGTGTTTGACGGCCTGATAACGATAACCGGCGCAGACACGACAGTGACGTCGGCGGACATTCCCGACGAGATAGGCGGCAGAGAGGTGACGAGCATCGGCCACAGCGCGTTTGCGTACTGCAGCGAGCTTGCGTCCGTTGATCTGCCCGAGGGCCTTACAGACATTGACTCATCCGCGTTTTACGGCTGCACCTCTCTTGAGTCGATAAATATACCCGCAAACGTGACCGTTATCGGCTTGCAGGCGTTCTATAATTGCACGGCTCTTACCTCGATAGTCGTTCCCGAGGGCGTTACGTCCATAGGCGCGAGGGCGTTTTACCGCTGCAGCGCGCTGAGATTGGTAAAAACGCCGCAGACGCGGCGTTTCTTTTGTTTTTGGGATAGGGAGACGGATCGCCGCATCGCTTCGCTCCTTTGGGTGACCTGTAGGGAGAGGCGTCCTGCCGTGTGGGGTGGCACGCCTCGCGGGGGGCTTCCCCCCGTGTCATTGTCGAGGAGCAAAGCGACGAAGAATCTTATTGCAGAAAGATCCTTCGCTGCGCTCAGGATGACAAAGGGGGCGCGCGGGATGACAAATGAGGCCGCCTGCTTATTTAATGCCGCTCCAAGTCTTTGGTGCCCGTTGGTTATAGGCGGCATTAAACAAGCAGGTTTAAAAAAGCCCGCTTACAGCGGACACCGAGTGCAAAGAAAGAAAAGTATATTGAAAAGGAATCATAGAACTCCGTTCTAAACCGCCCCGGCGTCGCAAAAAAATGCGGCGCGTCCCACGGGACGCGCCGCAAGCATATTTTTTGCTTATTTCTGCTTGGTGTTCTTTATTACCTTCAGTCTTGAAAACTCCTCGCGCTCTTTTTCCTCAAGTGCGTTTGAAATATCGTATATCACCTGCGTATAGCGGGGGATAATGATATTCGAAAGCGCGTTTGTGCGCTTTTGCACCTTTTTTACGTTAGTCGCAAGGCGGTATATGCTGTTCTCGATCTCGGCAAGCTTCAAGGTGAGCTCCTTTACCTTACGAAACTTCATATACGCCTCGTCAAGTAACGAGTTGCTCGATGAAAGGCCGTAGTATATGCCCGGAGCCGACTGGGTGCTTCTAAGCGTAGGTATCTCGATACCCATTACGCTTCTGTATTTTAGCTCCAGCGAGTCGTCCACCGGCACGGAAAGCGCTATCTCATGCGATACGCCGAGCGAGATGAACGCTATCTGAAGCGCGCGGTAAGCTTCGGCAAAGGTATCGTCTATCTCTGCCTGTATGGCCTTTGCATCGTCGAAAAGCGACATCATTTCTTTAACTAAGACAACGCGCTTTTTGTCCATAAGCTCATAGCCTAACTGGGCAAGCTCAAGCGAATGCTTAGCCTTCATGAGATTACTTTTCGTTGGGAACAGGGACATATCCATTACGCATCACTCCTGGGCTGTGTGGTGTTTTGCTTCTTGTAATACTTAGCAAGCAGCTCCTTATCGATACGGTCAAGCTCGCTTTCGGGCAAGAGCGTAAGAAGCTCCCAGCCTAAGTCGAGCGAATACTCCGTAGTGCGGTTCTCGTTTATGCCCTGCGTTACAAAGCGCTCTTCGAACTGACGGCCGAATTCGAGATACTTCTTATCGTTCTCCGAAAGCTCGTCGGCGCCGATTACCGACGCGAGCGAACGCGCGTCCATTACCTTTGCGTAAGCGGAGAAGAGCTGGTTCGACAGGGGAGGATGGTCCTCGCGCGTAAAGCCCTTACCGATACCGTCCTTCATAAGTCGCGAAAGCGACGGAAGCACGGAGATGGGCGGATATATACCCGACTGGTCGAGCGTTCTGTCAAGAACTATCTGCCCCTCGGTGATGTATCCCGTAAGGTCGGGAACGGGGTGCGTTATATCGTCGTTGGGCATCGTAAGTATCGGGATCTGGGTTATGGAGCCCTTGGAGCCCTGTATGATGCCCGCTCTCTCATAAAGCGTTGCAAGGTTGGAGTAAAGATAGCCCGGATAACCCTTACGGCCGGGGATCTCGCCCTTTGACGACGAGAACTCACGCAGCGCCTCTGCGTAGGAGGTCATGTCGGTCATGATAACGAGTATCTGCATACCGAGGTCGAACGCAAGGTATTCCGCCGCGGTGAGCGCGCAGAGCGGAGTAAGTATACGCTCGACTATGGGGTCGTTCGAGAGGTTTAAGAACATGGAAACGCGCTCCAAAACGCCGCTTTCCTCAAAGCTTCTTCTAAAGTAGTCGGCAACGTCGTTTTTAACGCCCATTGCGGCGAATACTATAGCGAAGTCCTCGCTCGATTCCTCGCCGGAGCCCATTATCTGAGCCTGCTTAACTATCTGAACGGCCAACTGGTCGTGGGGCATACCTGCGCCGGAGAATATGGGCAGCTTCTGTCCGCGGATGATGGTAGAAAGCGCGTCTATCGTAGATATGCCGCTTCTTATATAGTTACGCGGATATGTGCGGGCAGCCGGATTTATAGGCTTTCCGTTTACATCTACGCGCTTTTCGGCGAATATCTCGCCAAGTCCGTCTATCGGGCGGCCTGCGCCGTCGAATACGCGGCCGAGAAGCTCGCGCGATACCGGCATTTCCATGGGCTTGCCCGTAAAGCGGGCGCGCGTGTTCTTTCTCGAAAGACCGCTCGTACCCTCGAACACCTGAACGATAGCCTTGTCGCCGTACATCTGTACGATACGGCCCATGCGGTTCTCGCCGCCTTCAACGGCTATCTCGACCATTTCCTCAAAGGATGCGCCCTTTACGTTGTCAATAGCGATAAGCGGACCGTTTATCTCACTAAGTCCTAAATATTCAATGTTAATATGTTCGCATACTCCTTTTTCGTCTTTTCTACGAACTCGTCTATCTGCGTCTTATAGCCGTCGATAAGCTCGATCTGATCGTTCGGAACGTCGTATTTGATCTTAATAAGACTTTCAAAGAGTCCTGAACCGAGGATGACGGACATCGGAACGCTCATGCCGACAAGCTCAAGCGCCGCATTGTAAAGGTAAACGATAACCTCCATCATCTTGAACTGCTTTTCAAGGGGAACGTATGTATCGCTTGCGTGGAACGCGTTCTGCTGAAGGAATCCGACTCTTATTACTCTTGCGATCTCAATGATAAGCTTCTGATCGTCGGGCAAAAAGTCGCCGCCGATGAGCTTAACTATTTCCATAAGTCTGCTCTCTTCCTGTAAAAGTGCCATGAGGCGCGTGCGGTAGGGAGCAAATTTTTCGTTTACCTTATCAGAGAACCACGGAGCGAGGTCGGTAAAATATTCGCTGTAGCTTTGCAGCCAGTTTATCGACGGATAGTGACGCGCATATGCAAGCTGCTTATCAAGCGCCCAGAAGCAGCGCGTAAATCTCTGCGTATTCTGCGTTACGGGCTCAGAGAAGTCGCCGCCCTGCGGGGATACGGCGCCGATTATAGATACCGAACCGTCCTGTCCCGAAAGCGCGTGAACGAAGCCTGCGCGCTCGTAGAAGGCCGCCAGACGCGAGGGGAGATATGCGGGGTAACCTTCCTCGGCGGGCATTTCCTCAAGTCGTCCGGATATCTCACGAAGGGCCTCGGCCCAGCGCGAGGTGGAGTCGGCCATTATTGCAACGTGGTAGCCCATGTCGCGGTAGAACTCGCCCAAGGTTATGCCCGTGTAGATAGAAGCCTCACGCGCGGCAACAGGCATGTTTGACGTATTTGCAATAAGCACGGTACGGTTCGTGAGCTTTTCGTTTGACTTAGGGTCGATAAGCTCTGCGAACTCGTCGAGTACCTGCGTCATCTCGTTTCCGCGCTCGCCGCAGCCTACGTATACTATGATGTCTGCGTCGCACCACTTTGCAAGCTGGTGCTGAGTCATCGTTTTGCCCGTACCGAAACCGCCGGGGATAGCGGCGCAGCCGCCCTTGGCGATGGGGAAGAGCGTGTCGATAACGCGCTGGCCCGTTACGAGCGGCGTATCTATCGGTATGCGCTTTTCAAACGGGCGCGGCACTCTTATAGGCCATTCCTGCCACATGGGAAGAGCGACTATATCTCCCGAAGGAGTTTTTACTTTGATTATTTCCGTATCAACATTATACTGACCGTTCGGCACTACTTCCACTACTTCGCCCTCGATACCGTTCGGCACCATGCAGCGGTGCTCGATAAGCGGAGTTTCGGGGCAAGTGCAGAAGATATCGCCGCTTTTGACTGTTTGGCCCTTTTCGACCTTGACCGTAACGTCGAAAAGACGTTCGTGATCGAGGGCGTCGATGTTTATACCGCGGTCAATGAAAGCTCCCGACTCCTCTTTTATACGAAGGAGGGGACGGAGGATGCCGTCGAAAATGTTTGAAACTATGCCGGGGCCGAGCTTTAAAGACATCGAGCGTCCCGTTGTTGTTACGGGCTCGCCGGGACGTATGCCCGTCGTAGACTCGTAGACCTGGATTATCGAGTAGTCGTCTCCGATACCGATAACCTCGCCGATGAGGTTCTCGTTTCCGACATAGACCATTTCGGACATTTTAAGGACATCGTTGCTTTCAACGGTAACGACAGGGCCGTTTATACCGTAAATCTTTACTGATGTTTCATTAGACATAATTATACACCTGCTTTATCTTATTGGCCTTATATCAGCCGAAATACAAGCCGCTCGTCTTAACGAAATCGCTTTGTGCTTCGACAAGCTTTTTGTCAAAGGTCTCGTCAACTACGATCTGCTTTTCGGGGGAGGCGATCATAACGCCCCCGTTCTCAATGGCGCCCGAGAACTTTATCTCTGCGCCGTCGCCCCACGCTGCCCTGACCTCGTCTGCAAGCGCCTTATCGTCGGGACGCAAGGTTATAGCCACGCTGCCTTCGCCCATATCGGCTTTCGCCGCCTTTACGCGGCCTACAACGTAGGCCTTGTATTCATCGGTTTTCGCATATTCCCTAAGCTTTGCCTTTACTTCGTCAAAGACCGAACCAATGACCTCTTCGCGCTTTGTAAGGAGCATACGCCTGCCGTCAAAATTGACTTTTGAGAGCGTTTGCTTATATCTTGCGTCGAGTTTTTCCTGTTCTTCAAAAAGGTAGGCAGAGATCTCGCGTTCTATTTTATCGCGTTCAACCGCTATCTTTTCATCTGTAAGAGCCTTTGTTTGCGCTAATATTTCGTCGCGGCGCTTTTCGGCCTCGGCGCGTACGGTTTCGATAAAACGCTCAAGCTTTGCGTTACCGCTGCGGGCAATGTTTTCTTCGCTCATTTATCTTCACCTCAAATCTTTAATCCGACCGCATCTTTAACATACGATGTTATAGAATCGCTCAAGCTTCCGCGACCGTGTCTGTCGGGTATAACAACAATCAAAGGCTGTTTATAGTTAAGCTTTATATTTATAAGCTTTTCTTTGCACATATTGTTTACCGTGTCGGTAAGAAGTATAACTGCAACGTCGGGATCGCGGGTGAGCGCGTCTATCCTCTTTGAAAGAGTGTCTGCGTCGTTTACGATCTCGCCCTCTATACCGACAAGGCGCATACCCGTAAGGGTATCGATATTATCGCTTAAAAGATAATAACGCATAACAGCCTCCTTTTGCGATAGATCAAAGCGGGATCTTGTTGATGATCTGGATCGCGATAAGAAGACCGTAGATAGCAATACCTTCGCCAAGAGCAACGAAGATGAGCGCGCGTCCCATGATGCTGGAATTCTCGGTCATTGCGCTTATTGCGGTGGAAGCCGAGCTTGCAACTGCGATACCTGCGCCTACGCAGGCAAGACCTACCGCGAGGCCTGCGCCTATGAATGCGTTGCCGCTTGCTGCGATGAGAGCCGCTACGTCAGCGCCGGCAGCCGAGCCTGCAGCCAGTGCGATGTTTCCTAAAGGACCAGCTACGGTGAGAGCGCAGATGGCGAGTATCGCCGCTACGTTTGCTACCATTGCGTACTTTGCTTTTTTACCCGTTAAGATGCGCTTGCCTATAAGTATTGCAGGCATAACTATTATTGCTGCTACTACTAATAAAAGAATGTACTCCATGATAAAATTCCTCCTAAATGTTGTTTTTATTGTATTTTATGCTAACAGGTTCAAACGCTCGGCCGTTTCCTTCGTAGAAACGTGAGAAGAACTCATAATAGTTGAGCCTGAGTACCTGTATGCCAACCAAAAGACCCTCAAGGGCCATTACAAAGATGTTGCCGATAACGACAACGGCCATGTTCTGACCTCCGTTGGCCTGCTCTGCCAGTATGAAAACGACCATCATCATACCGACGTGATTGAGTGCGAACGCCCCGACTCTTATGAAGGACAGCGTATTAGTAAGAGCCGAAAGCAGAACGTCGATAAGCTCAAAGAAGTTTTCAACGAAATACATCGCCTTGTCCTCGGGCTTCCACTTCCTTCGCAGGCATAAGTGCGAAAGAGGCTCTCTGAACCATATGAGGATAAGCGGTATAACGATGAACACAACGATGAACCACGGTGAAAGCAGATTTGCGCCGAGATTGAAAAGAAGAAGTATTACCGCGATTATGCCCACGTAGAGCGCAAGTCCGGCAAAGCCGTTCGACGAAAATACAACTTTTTCAAAGTTCTTCTGACGGAAACCGTTTATGATATTTAAGATTATCATAAACACTACCATCACCATGCCGAGAATTACCGATCCCGTAAGCGTGAAGCTTATATGCTCCATCGCGTGGAACGGGCCGTGTATTATGTCCTCGTATCCGAAGAAGCTTCCGTATACGAAGCCGAATATTATCGAGAACACGCCTACGCACGCTATTATCTTTCCGAGAGTTCTTTTCTTTACAAAGCCGAAGATAAGACCGGCTATAAAGAGCACCGCTCCCTGTCCCACGTCTCCGAACATCACGCCGAAGAGTATGGAATATGCTATCGCAAGAAGGGGAGTGGGGTCCATCTCGTTGTAAGACGGAAGCGCGTACATTTTAAGGAACGCCTCGAACGGCCTAAACAGCGCGAAGTTTCTAAGCTTCGTGGGCGGCATTATATCGGGGCACTCTATCTCCTCGTCTCTGTCCGTAACGAAGTTGCACATAAGCGCCTCCTCGCTTTCAAACGAGGCTTTGAGAGCGTCGGCGTTTCTTTTCGGCACCCAGCCCACAAGGTAGAACGTGCTTTCGGAGTGCGCCGCATGGCACATAAGCTTATATACCTCGAAATCGTGGCGCGTCTTTGCATAGAGCGTAAGCATCGTTTCGCCGTTCTTTTCGGCATATTCGCGCCCCTCGTTTTCAAGGGCTGTGATGCTTTCTTTCATCTTTTCGATGTCGCGGCCGAGCATCTCTATAGTCTCTTTCGGGGCGGCGTCATATTCCTCTCCCGAGGGCAGCCGCTCAAATCCCAATGAGTCGAACACCGCGTCCGCCTTTTCTATAGACGCCGTAGGCGCTATGTACATGCCGTAAACGCTTTCCTTGTCCTCCTTAAAGGGGAAGAAGAACACGTCTTCGTTCTCCATTATGAAGAGCTTGTATTTTTCGTTGCTCGAAACGGGCATCTTGCCGAATCTTACGGCTATGTATTCAAAGCTTACAAGCTTTGAAACGGGAACGTCGAGAGAGCCTAACGGCTCTAAAAAGCCTATGGCGTACTCGCTTTTTGAAATGGCGGAAGCGTAGTCGTCCTTTTTCTTTCCCAGCTCGAGATAATAGTCGCGCACGTCTTCAAAGTAAAGCTCGATCTCGCGGTCGCTTTTCGAAACGGCCGAGAAGTCTTTCTTCTGCGGCTTTAGAGAGGCTAAAGAAAGCGACTCCAAAGCAAGCGAAAGCGTGTGATCGTAAGGATTTCTCGACTCGAACGGCACGATGTTTTCAAACTTCCCCAAAAACTCCTTCGTGTTCTCGGGATGAAAATTGCGCGTGTCGCACAAGATGTCGGCTGCGCGCGGGAACATGTCCATGCTGCCTAAAACGTGTACGAGCTGCATTTTTTCAACAGACATAAAATATCACCCCGCTTTCTTTGCGCCGATGAAGAAACGCTCCATTTCTTCAGTGGTCAGATCATAACTTTTCGCCTCGATAAGATGGATTATATTCTTAACCTCGAGGTCTTTATATACGAGGTACGCGACTACGAGCGCCACGCTGGGCGTAAGGCTCGTTATAGTCTTCTTTGCGAATTTGTACTCGTATTCAAGATAGTAGCTTTCGATAAATTTCGAGCCTTCGTCTGCGCCCGTATCAAAATACTTCTTGTACGGCGAATCCATAAGAAGCGCAAGTCCCTCGTCGTAGGAATGGGCGTTTATCATGGAATTCACAAGCTGCTTTGCCGCCGTGTCGGACGAGAAGGGGAGAAGATATCCGTAAATGGACTGTCTGTCCTGTCCGACGTAGAGGCATCTGAGCACATTCGTAAAGTTCTTCATATCTATAAAGGTCTTTACGAACTTGGAAAGCTCTTTTCTTACGCCGGGGTCCTTGTGGCCTTCTATGAGCTTTAAGAACTTTTTGAAAAGGAATGTCATCAGCGCTCCCTCAAGATGCGTATAATCAAAGCCTTCCTTTGTCTTATACGGAAGCATGATACTGTAATACGGAGTCTGCGACAATGATTCGATAAATTCGTCGAGCGTCTGGCTCGTTTTGAACTTCGAAAACTCCAGACGCGACAGATGAGTTATAAAGCTCGTCGGCTCATATGAATATGTTTCCGTTTTTTTAGCCTGAAGAAGGCGCACATATTTCAGTATCTGCTCAACGTCGTTCTGTATGACGAAATATTTAAGAAGGTCCGCGTCGCTCTGCGTCGTATAGCGGTACAGCATCCCGAAATCCTGCTCGATCGTCATGGAAAGCTTTCGTTCAAGCGCCTCGCGGTCGAAGCCCCGTTCCGAGAACTCCGAAAGAACGTCGCTGTATCCCTTGTGGGATTTGAGCTGCGCAACGATCTCTTCGGCTGATGTTTTCTGCTTCATCTCGGCAAACTGCTCGCTTGTTATGCGCTTTGCATAAACTCCCGCGGCTTTACCCAAGAGTCCGCCGTATTTAACGATTTCAAACATTGAGTTTTGTCACCTGCCATCAATTTACTTGCCTATCACTTTTTTAAATGCAAGGTCGATCCAAGAGTCTTTGTTCTTGTTGTACGCGGCGTCTATCTCCGAAGCTTTTTTCTTATATTCGCTTTCGGCTTCGCTTACTTTTTTATCAAGCTCGGCAGTCTGCGCTGAAAGCTTTTCTTCTATCTGACGCTTCGCCTCGGCCATGCGTTCTTTACGCAGGGCGTCGGCCTGTGCCTTTACGTCCTCATTTATGCTTTCGCGTTTTTTTATTGCGTCGCTCGTTATTTTCTGCGCCTCGGCTTCAGCTCCGATGATCTCGCCAATAACATTCTGCATCATTCGCCCTCCCTTCGCAATTTGCATAAAAATGAACGAACCGGATTCATCTTGTATAAATAATATACACTAATACTATATAATAAATCCTTGTTAAAATCAAGTCAGATTTAACAAAAATTTAATATATTTTGACGTTGTCTCTCTTTTTTTTCATATATCCTGAATATGTCCTTCTTTTATGGTAAAATATATTCGAGGTGACCGTCATTGTCTAAACTTATCACAGGCCCGCTCCAAAGCGGGAAGACGACATATATCTTTGATGAGATACGGGATAGGATACGGCGCGAAGAGAGCGATATTATAATACTCGTGCCGGAGCAGTCCACTATGATGTACGAGCGCGCGGCGCTTTGCGCCTTGGGAAACGGGGCGGCGGCGCACGTTGAGATACTGAGCTTCGTCCGCTTTGCGCGCCTTATGTTTTCAAGATATGCGGCGGCGGGCGGAGTTTATGCAAGCGCCGCGTCGAAGCAGCTTATAATGAGCCTTGCCGTTTCGGGCGTGTCGGAGGCGCTTACCGTGTTTCGCGGCGCCGCGCACAAAAGCGAGTTCGCTCGCGCCATGACCGCCGCCGTAAACGACCTTAAAACGTATAACATTACGCCCGAGCGGATGCGCTCGGCGTCGGAAAGGTGCGAAAGCGAGCGCACCTCACAAAAGCTTAAAGACGCCGCGCTCATATATTCGGCTTACGAGGCGCACATAGGCCGCGCCTACAAGGACCCGTCGGACGACCTTACGCGCCTTGCGCGGCTTATGTCGTCGCTTTCGTCTCTTCCCGGCACGTTTTACGTAGACGGCTTTTTCGGCTTTACGCCGCATGAGTATCTTGTGCTCGAGGAGCTTATACGGCTTTGCGGCGACATCACCGTAACTGTCTCGTATGACGAGGCGCGCGGGGGAAGCGGCCTTTTTTCGATGACGAAGAACACGTTTAAAAAGATATGCGCGCTTTTTGAGCGCTACGATAACGCGCCCGAGATAATAAAGACGGGCACAGAGAAAAAAAGGCCGCGGGAGCTTAAAATACTTTGCGAGGCCTTTGTTTCGGAGAAAACCGAAACATACGAAGGCGCAGCCGACGCAATAGAGGTCGTCTCGTCGCCTAACGTGCGCGCCGAGGCGGAATATCTTTGCGACTGGATAACAAAGCGCGTGCAGTTAGGCGCCAGGTATTCCGATTTCCTTGTGCTGTGCGCAGACATGAGCGGCTATGAGCTGACGCTTAGCCGCTTGTTTGAAAAATATTCGATACCGCTTTATGCCGACAAGAAAAAGAGCGTTTCCGACATGGCGCCTGCGCGCGCGCTTACGGGCGCGCTTTCGGCGGCGTCAAAAAAATATGCATACAGCGAGCTTTTCGGCTTTTTAAAGCTTCTTATGGGCAATTATACATACGAGGAGATATGCGCTTTTGAAAATTACGTCCTCATGTGGGACATAAAGGGAGAAAAGCTTACGCGCCCGTTTACAAAAGACCCGTTTTCACGAAGAAGAAAACAAAAAAGCGACGACGAAGAAGAAAGAGCGCGCGCCGAAGCACAGCTGTCTTTCTTAAACGACATACGCGCGCGCGTAATGGGGCCGCTTTCAAAGCTTTCCGGGGCGCTGGGTCTTTCAAAAACGTGCGGCGAGGCGGTAGAGGCCGTGTTTACGTTTATGGAGGAGTCGGGCTTTTTTGAGGCGGCCGAAAGACTTTCGCGCGAATACAGTGAGGAGGGCGATATAAGGCGCGCCGACGAGTATCAAAGGATATGCGGCGCCGTAACGGAGGCGCTTTATGAAACGGCCGAGACGCTTTCGGACTCGCCATGCACGGCGGGCGGCTTTATAAAGCTTTTTGAGCTTGCTCTCTCGGAGCATAAGCTTGGCGCGCTGCCGCCCGCGGCGGACTGCGTTACGCTGTCGTCTTTCGACAGAGTGATCTCGCCCAACGCGCCGTATGTCGCGATAATAGGCGCGTCTGACGATAACATACCGAAGATAAGCATGGGCGGCGGCCTTTTTGACGAGGCCGAGCGCGAGGAGCTTAAAAGCATCGGGCTTGAGATATCGAAAAGCGCCTATGAAAATGCAAATTACGAGCTGTTTTTGGTATACGCCGCGCTTTCGGCGCCCTCAAAAGAGCTTCTTATAACGTATCCGCTCTCATCTGACGGCTCAGAGACGAAAGCCTCGCGCGTTCTTTCGTCGGCATACGCCGCGCTTTCGGCGCTGAAAGAAAAAAGGGAGAGCGACATACCCTTAAAGGAGCGCCTTTATTCAAAACAAAAGGCAAAGGAGCTTGTTTTTTCCTCGCTTTCGGGCGGTGCGAGCGGCGAGGACGGCGCCGTGCTTTCGGCGGCGGCCGAGATACTCGGAGAAGACGAAGGGTGGCAAAAATGGGAGGAGCATGTGAAAAAATACGTGTTCTCGGGAAACGAGGCGAAGATCTTCAGCCCCGCAAACCGCGCCGCCATGATAAACCGCGATACCGTTCTTACGGCAAGCCGCATAGAAAAATATTATTCGTGCCGCTTTGCGTATTATATGAACTATGTGCTTGACATAAAAAAGCCGGAGCGTTCCGACTTTGCCCCAACGGACACGGGCACGTTCGTCCATTATATCCTGGAGAGCTTTTTCATTAAAATAATGAAAGGAAAAAAGAGCCTGGGAGAATACGGCAAAAAAGAGATCGAGAGCCTTATAGGCGAGTGCGTAAAGGAGTATCTTACGGCCGAGATATATCTTATAGACGAGCGCTCGGCACGCTTTCGGTATCTTTTCTCTCACCTTGTAAGGAGCCTAAGTCCCATAATAGAAAATCTTACGGAGGAGCTGAAAGTATCAAGCTTCGTGCCGGAGGGCTTTGAGAGAAAGATAAGTGCAACAATAAGCCCCGCTGAGAACAAGGACGACGGCGTGCGCCTTTTCGGCGTTGTGGACAGGATAGACGTTTACAGAAACGACGGGAAAACTTATCTTCGCGTTATAGATTACAAAACGGGCAAAAAGACGTTCGAGCTTTCCGACGTGGTATACGGCCTTAATATGCAGATGCTTCTTTATCTGTTCGCACTCACAGAGCATTACAAAAAGATAACGGGAGACGCCGAGTCGGCGGGAGCGCTCTATTTTCATGCATACGAGCCGGTGGTGCGCGCCCCGAAGAGCATAAGCGAAGACGAGCTTTTAAAAATGCGCCGAAAGG
The DNA here is from genome assembly GCA_017405765.1 of Clostridia bacterium. Classification (NCBI taxonomy): domain Bacteria; kingdom Bacillati; phylum Bacillota; class Clostridia; species Clostridia bacterium. The sequence continues at coordinate 13,958 of JAFQZS010000010.1, read as the reverse complement.
AGTTTAAAAGAAACGGCCTTATAAGAAGCGACCGCGAGCTGATAGAGGCGATGGACAATATGCTTCGAGAAAAGAAGGATTCAAGATACATACCCGTTTCATACGATAAAGACATGGAGCCGAAGGACAAAACTTCCGTCGCCTCGAAAGAGGAGTTCGCCGTTATAGAAAAGGGCGTAAAAAGGGCGGTGCTCGAAATGAGAGACAAACTTTCAGAGGGAAGCATAGAAATAGCGCCCTTCGGCCGTTCGAGGGACACATCTTACTGCCGCTTTTGCGAATATAAAAGCGTATGCCGCTTCGACGAGGGCAGAGGAAACAAAACAAGAAAGCCCGCGCGCCTCACGCGCGAGCAGGTTTATAAGATACTGGGAGGCGAGAGCATTGGCGGGGAATTGGACTGACGAACAACGGCGCGCCATAGAAAGCCGCGCCGCAGGCATTCTTGTGTCGGCGGCGGCGGGAAGCGGCAAAACGACCGTATTGGTAGAGCGCATAATAAGAAAGATACTTGACGGCGGCGATACCGAAAGGATGCTCGTATCTACGTTTACAAACGCAGCCGCGGCCAGTATGCGCGAAAAGATATACAAGGCGCTGAAAGACGAGCATGCGAAAAACCCCGCGGATCCTCATATAAGACGCCAGCTGACAATGGTATACGGCGCCGACATAGGCACGATACACAGCTTTTGTTCGCGCCTTATACGCTCGTCCTTCTTTGAAGCGGGAGTTGCGCCCGATTTTAAGCTCATGTCGGACGACGAGGCGCGCATAATGAAGGCGCGCGTTATGTCGCGCACGCTCGACGAGCTGTTTGAAGAGGGCGGCAAAGACTTTACGGCGGCGGCCGAGATGTTTGTAAGAAAAAACAGCGACAAGCGCTTTTCGGCGCTTCTTTTGGGGATCTACGAAAAGCTTATAGCGCTGCCGTTTTACGAAGATAAGTTAAAAGACGCCGCGCTTTTGTGCGAAGCGGGGGAAGGCGGCGATATCGGCAAGACCGTTTTCGGCCGAGAGCTTATCTCGTCGCTTCAAATGACCGTGTCGGCGTATCAGAAAGTTTACGCGACGCTATCGCCCGATCTTGAGAGAAGCGAAAAGTACGGCGGCGTGTTTTCGGGCGATATGCGCCTTCTTTCGGCGCTCTCAAAAGAGGATATAACGTGGGACGAGGTATGCGATATACTCCATGAGGCAAAGTTTTCGCGCCTCCCCCAAAAGAACAAAAAAAGCTCAGACGACCTTCACGAAGGCCATCACGAAAGATACAAGGCCGTGCGCGACGCGCTTAAAAAAGATATAGAAAAGCAAAGAAAAGACGTATTTACCGATAAAAGCGCCTCGCTTTTTTCGGACCTTATAAATATGGCGCCCGCCGTAAGGGGGCTTTCGGCGGCAATAAGCGCCTTTGTGAAAAATTACCGCGAAGAAAAGGACGGGGCGGGCGCGCTCGATTTTAACGACCTTGAGCAGACGGCGCTTTCGCTTCTTTGGAGAAAGGGCGAGGGCGGCCTTGAAAAAACGGAGCTTGCGGCGGCCATGTCGCAAAGATACGACGAGATATTCATAGACGAATATCAGGACTTAAACAACATTCAGGAGCTGATATTTGGGGCGATATCGAGAGGCGACGGCGAAAACCTTTTTATGGTGGGCGACGTAAAGCAGAGCATCTACGGATTCAGGCAGGCGGACCCCGGGATCTTCTTAAAAAAATACAAATCATTCAACAGAGACGAAAGCGCCGAAAAAAACGCGCTCATACTGCTTTCAACGAATTTCCGAAGCCACGGCGAGACGCTTTCTTCGGTGAACGCCGTATTTTCCGAGATAATGTCGTCTTATGCGGGCGAGCTTGACTATACGCGCGATGAATTTTTAAAAGAGAGCGATCTTTATAAAGAGGACAGGCGCGCCTTAAATACAGAGCTCTATATCATCCAACAGGAAAAGAAGGAAAAAAGCGAAGAATACGAAAGCGAAAGCGACGATTTCGGCGGCGAGGACGACATATCAAAGGAGGAACAGGAGGCGCGCCTTGCGGCAAGGCTCATACGCTCGATGATGCGGGAGAGAGCCGAAGTGTTCGACGTAAAGACGCGCACGCACCGCCCCGCCGGATACGGCGACTTCGCCGTGCTTCTTCGCTCGGTAAACCCCACGGCCACGGTGTTTGAAAGAGTCTTTCAAAAAGAGGGCATACCCGTAAATTCGCAGAGCAAGGAGGACTTTTTTTCAGACCCCGACGTGCTTTTCGTTCTCGCGCTTTTAAGATGCATAGACAATCCCCTTTACGATATACCGCTCGCGTCGGTGATGCGTTCGCCCGTTTTCGGCTTTTCTGACGACGAGATAATGGCGATACGCCTGCAAAAAAAAGACGCGCCGCTTTACATGGCGGCACATGAGGCGGCGCTTTCGGGAAACGAAAAGTGCGCCGCAATGCTTTCCTATATAAAAAAGGCGCGCCTTGTGTCGGGCGATATGAGCGCGCCGGAGTTTTTAGACTATATATATGAAACAACGATGATAAAGGCGATGATCCGGGGACTGGGCGGCGCAGATGCGCGGATAGGCAAGCTCGACACTCTCCAAAGTATCGCCTTCGAATATGAAAAGTCGCATTACAGCGGGCTTTTTAACTTCATATTATATATAGACTACCTTATAGAGAACAAGATAGAGATATCCGCCGGGCGCGCGCAGGACGAAGGCGAAGGCACGGTAAAGATAATGAGCATACACAGATCGAAGGGGCTTGAATTTCCCGTGTGCATAATAGCGGGCCTTGACAAGCGGTTCAATATGAGAGATACTGCCGAGCCCGTGCTTTTCGACGGGGAGCTCGGCTTCGGATGCGACTTTTTTGATAAGGAGCGCCTTATATATTATCCCCTCGTATCAAAGCTTGCGCTGAAAGAAAAAATGAGGCGGCGCGTCATAGCGGAAGAGATGCGCACGCTCTACGTTGCGATGACGCGCGCGCAGGAAAAGCTGATACTCATCGGAACGAGCACTAATATATATCGCGATCGCGAGCTTTTGAATGCGGCAGAAGACGCGAGGCGCGGATATTTTACTTTAAAATCGTCGTCATATCTTGATTTTCTCGTAAGAGGATTTAAAATATATAAGGCGGACATGTTGGAGTATGACAAAAAAACGACGCTAAAGCTTTCAACGGGCGGCGAAATAGAGGTAACGCTTCTTAGAGACGCGGACTCTGACGACGCGCCCCCCTTAAAGGAGACGCCCGCCTTAAAAGAAGAGCCGAAAAGCGACGTGCAGAAGATCCGCGAAAGGCTTTCGTTTAAGTATCCGTATTCGGCTTTCTCGTCCACTCCGGCAAAGCTTTCCGCAACGGAGATAAAGGGACGTTTTCTAGAGGTGGAAAAGCCTTACGGCGAGCCGGAATACGTAAAGGAGACGATTGATCCGAAAGAGGGCGCTTCTTTTGAGAAAAGAAAAAAAGAGGACGAGCCGCGAAAGAGAGGAACGGCCATGCATCTTTTTATGGAGCTTGTCGATTTTTCGACCGTTAAAGAAAAAAGCGACATAAAGGATCAGGCGGCAACGCTCGTGCAGTCGGGCAAAATGACGGAAAGCGACGCGGAGCTTTTGGATATCGACATGCTTTGGCGCTTTTTTGAAACGCCGATATCAAAACGCATGAAAAACGCGCGGCGCGTCTTCCGCGAGAAGCGGTTTTTCATGTCGGCGGACGCGGCCGATTTTTACGACGTGCCTTTCGGCGGAGCCGACGTAATGGTGCAGGGCGTTATCGACTGCTTTTTTGAGGACGAAGAGGGGCGGTGCGTGCTTATCGATTTTAAGACGGACCGCACAAAAGACGCCGCGCTTTTAAAGCGGCGCTACAAGGGACAGCTTGACGTTTACAAAAGGGCGGTGTCGGAGGTCTTCGGCAAGCGGTGCGCCGAGTCGTACATATACAGCTTTTATTTGGGAAGGCTTATTTCGGCAGACGAATAAGGCGCGAAAAGTGCGCATGAACATAAAGGAGGAGAAAACAAATGAAAAGAGGCGCGGCACGTTTTATCATGTGGCTTATTATCGTGGTCGCGGTGTTTTTTGCGGCGTTCTTTTTATCGGTGAAGCTTTATATCGAGCCGTCGTATGATTATATATCGAAAAACGGGATAGACAGGCAGATCGCCGAGATGAAAGAAACTATCGCCGCAGACGAGCAAAGGATAGCCGAGCTTGAGGACGAACTCGACAGATATGTAAACACTTACGGAAGGCTTGAAGGCAACGAGTGAGCCTTTTTAAAAAAAGGCTTTCGGCGATAAAAAATATTTAAAAAAGCTTGATTTGGTATTGCATTTTATGTATTCGTGTGATATTATATCATTCAGTCTATTATATACTCGAAATGGGGTGAACTGAAAATGAAAGCAGATATCCATCCGAAATACGGGAAGGCAGTTATTAAATGCGCATGCGGAGAAGTTATCGAAACTATGTCCACAAAGCCTGAGATCAAGGTTGAAGTATGTTCAAAGTGCCATCCTTACTATACAGGTAAGCAGAAGCTCGTTGACAGCGGCGGCCGCGTTGACAGGTTCAATAAGAGATTTAATCTTGCAGGCAAATAATGCTGATGATGATTTAAGGCGGCGGATACGTTTATCCGCCGTCTTTTGCTTTTCGCAAATATATTTTTCAACGATTTCTCTGTTCTTTGTTGAAAAAGCCCAAATAATAGATTATAATGAGTCTGTGATTTCTTTTATGTTCTGATATTGGCGAAAGTTTCAAAAAAGGGGACGTATTATGGATCTTTTAAAGGAATATATTCTTAAATACGGCTCCGTAAGAGAGGGCAATATATTAAAGGTAGACGCCTTTTTAAATCACAATATGGACATAAGTCTTTTTTGTGAGATGGGAAAGGAGTTTTACCGTCTTTTCGGGCGCGAAAACGTAACGAAGATACTCACCATAGAGGCGTCGGGCATTGGCATAGCCTGCATCGCGGCGCAGTATTTCGGCGTGCCCGTTATATTCGCAAAAAAATCGGAGAGCAAAAATTTAGACGGCGAGCTTTATTCAAGCCCCGTGGAGTCGTTTACGAAGGGCAGAGTTTACGATGTGCGCGTATCGAAAAAGTTTCTACTAAAAAGCGACAGGGTGCTTATAATAGACGACCTGCTCGCGGTGGGAAACGCCCTTAGGGGCCTTATCGACATATGCGCCCAGGCCGGCGCGCACGTTGTCGGCGCGGGCATAGCCATTGAAAAGGGCTTTCAGGGCGGCGGAGACGCGCTTAGGAGAGAAGGCGTGAGAGTAGAGTCGCTTGCCGTGATAGAAAGCATGAACGAGGGGAAAATAGTATTTCGCAGTTAGTATATAACGCAAAGCGCGTTAAATAAAAAAATATGGAGGTAAGGGAAAATGAATGTAAAAAAGATCCTGGCTCTTGTGTGCGCATTGGCCGTGATGCTTCTTGCGTTCGCGGGATGCTCATCGCAAAAAAGCGACGACGGCGCACAGGGCGCAGAGACTGAAAGCGAACAGACAGAGACGGCGGCAGGCGTAGCCGTTGAGAACATCAAGGTGGGCGTTATCCACATAGGCGACCCCGCAACGGGATCGGGCTATACCTATACCCACGATCAGGGCATAGTGGCGATGCAGAAGGAGCTCGGTCTTTCCGACGAGCAGATAATAAGAAAGAACAACATAGACGACTCCGACGCTACGGCTATAGAGAACGCCATGAGAGAGTGCGTTGAAGAGGGCTGCAACATAATCTTTGCAACCTCCTGGGGATACATGGACACCTGCGAGGCTCTGGCCGAGGAGTATCCCGACGTATTCTTCTCCCACGGCACGGGCTATAAGTCGAACGGCAAAAACTTCAACAACTATTTCGGACGCATATATGAGGCGCGCTACCTCTCCGGCATAGCGGCAGGACTAAAGACCCGGACGGGCAAGGTAGGCTACGTTTCGGCGCAGGGCGTTGAAAACGGCGAGTGCACCTCCGGTATAGACGCGTTCGCAATGGGCGTTGCGGCAGTAAATCCCGACGCGGTAGTAGAGGTAAAGATCACGAATTCGTGGTACGACCCCGAGGGCGAAGGACAGGCGGCACAGGCGCTTATCGACGACGGCTGCGACGTTATCGCACAGCACTGCGACACGAATAACCCGCAGATAGTTGCAAGAGACAACGGCGTATGGGGCGTAGGCTACAACTCCGACATGACGGCCGAAGTGGGCGACAGCGTACTTACGAGCGTCGTATGGAACTGGGGCGCATACTACACTCAGGCAGTAAAGAACGTAATGGACGGCACTTGGGTGATAGGCGAGAAGGTAGACAACTACTACGGCTCGATGGCAGACGGCCTTTGCAACATAACCGATCTTTCTACAGAGGCTGCTGAAGGCACCGAGGACGCGATAAACGCGGCTGCGGCGGCGATAATAGACGGTTCGTTCGACGTATTCACCGGCACGTACACCGACGCGGCGGGCAATATGATAGGCTGCGACGGCGCTATGGAGACGAACGACGGCTCCGTTTTAGAGGTAGACGGCACGAATTACGCCGCTATAACGGCATACTACAAGAATGTAATTGTTAAATAATAGAAACGACAAAGGGCGGGTTTTATATCCGCCCTTTGTCTTTTTTTGAGGACTGCTTACCAAAGTCGAAAAATGTTTTTTTGTTTTGATAAGCAGCCTTCCAAAGGTTTTAAAACGTCATTTGATAAAGAGGCGGTGAGGATATGAGCGGTGAAGTAAAATGCGCCATAAGGTGCGAAAAGATATCCAAGGTATTCGGAAACGTGATAGCGAACGACAAGATAGACCTTGAGCTAAACTACGGCGAGATACTTGCGCTTCTCGGCGAGAACGGAAGCGGAAAAACAACGCTTATGAACATGATATCGGGGATATATCATCCCGACGAGGGCACGATATATGTAAACGAAAAGCCCGTTTCGATACAAAGCCCCATGGACGCCCAAAAGCTTGGCATAGGCATGATACACCAGCATTTTAAGCTTGTTAAGATATTTTCCGCCATGGAGAATATCGAGCTCGGAACGCCGGGGAAAAAGCTGCCGCCGAAGGTCTTAAAAAAGCGCGTTTCGGAGCTTTGCGAAAAATACGGCCTTGAAACAGACCCCGAAAAGCCGGTACACGAGATGAGCGTATCCGAAAAACAGACGGTGGAGATACTGAAAATACTCTACCGCGGCGCGAATATACTCATTTTGGACGAGCCTACGGCGGTGCTCACGCCGCAGGAGACGGAAAAGCTTTTTGAGATACTCAGGCACATGCGCGCCGCCGGATGCGCGATAATAATAATAACGCATAAACTGAACGAAGTGCTCTCGATATCCGACAGGGTAACGATACTTAGAAAGGGCAAAAGCTTCGGCACCGTAAAGACGGCCGAGGTGGACGTTTCAAAGCTTACGGAGCTTATGGTGGGGCGTCGTGTCTCTTTGGAGATAGAGCGTCCGAAAACGGATACTGACGAAGAGGTATTAAAAACCGTAGATCTCACCGTTATGCGCCCCGACGGAAGCACAGCGCTCGACGACGTGAGCTTTCATATAAACGGCGGCGAGATACTGGGAGTTGCCGGCATTGCCGGAAGCGGGCAAAAGGAGCTTTGCGAGACGATAGCCGGTCTTATCGCTCCGAAGAAGGGCGCGATACTTTATAAAAAAGAGAATATAGCGGGTAAGACCCCGCGCGAGCTTATCGACCGCGGCATATCAATGAGCTTTGTGCCGGAGGACAGGCTTGGCATGGGGCTGGTCGCCGGCATGGGAATGACCGACAATATGCTCCTTAAAACTTATACTCGCGGCAAGGGCGCATTCATTGACCGCGCGCCCGCAAGAAAGATGGCCGAGCGCCTCGTTGACAAATTCAGCATCGTCACGGCGGGCATTGAAACGCCCGTAAGGATGATGTCGGGCGGAAACGTGCAGAAGGTTTTGCTCGGGCGCGAGATAGAGTCAAGTCCCGACCTGATAATAACGGCGTATCCCGTAAGGGGACTTGATATAAATTCAAGCTACCTCGTTTACGATCTTTTAAACGAGCAGAAGAAAAAGGGCGTCGCCGTTTTATACATAGGCGAGGACCTTGACGTGCTTTTGCAGCTCTGCGACAGGATAATGGTGCTCTGCCACGGAAAGGTAACGGGCGTCGTTGACGCCGAGGCAGTTACAAAGGATCAGATAGGCCTTATGATGACGGGCGAAAAGTGGGAGGAGGTACGCGAATATGCAGGCTAAAAAAAGAGAGCCGCTTTTAAGGATAGTAAAGCATGCCGAGCTTTCGCGCACGCAGAGCTTTCTTCTTCGCATCCTTGCGGTAGTCGTGGCGCTCGCGGTCGGCGGCATATTCATAGCCTCGATAGGCTATGATCCCTTTGAGATATACAAAACTATGGTCACGGGCTGCTTTCGCTCGGTGATGGCGTTTCAGGCTACGGTAAAATTCACCATTCCGATGTGCATATCGGCGCTCGGAGTAACGCTTGCGTTCAAGATGAAGTTTTGGAACATCGGCGGCGAGGGGCAGCTTATCATGGGCGCCGTCTTCGCATCGTATTTCGCGCTCTTCTGTTCGGGGCTTCCGCATGTCGTGCTGGTTGTGATAATGTTTGCGGCGGGCTTTGTAGGCGGCGGCATATGGGGCCTTATTCCGGCGCTCTGCCGTGAGAAGTGGGGCACGAACGAAACGCTTTTTACGCTGATGTTAAATTACATCGCGCTCTATATCGTCGCATACCTCCGAGACGGCCCCTGGCGCGATCCCGAGGCGGCGGGCTTTAACAAAATAGCGCGCTTTTCATCGAATTCACAGCTCGACAAGGTCGCAGGCATACATATGGGCTGGATAGTCATGCTCGTGCTCGTTGTGGCGGTCTTTATTTATCTTAACAGAACGAAGCAGGGCTATGAGATAGGCGTAGTGGGCGAGAGCCGCGACACGGCGAGATATGCCGGGATAAACGTAAAGCGCGTAGTTATAAGAACGATGGCGCTTTCGGGCGGCATAGCCGGTATAGCCGGCATGATACAGGCGACGGGCGCCGACGCTACCTTGAGCACCGGCGTTGCAAACGGCGTGGGCTTTACGGGAATAATAATTGCGTGGCTTGCGCAGCTTAATCCCATAGCGGCGCTTGTGGTGTCGTTCGCGTTCGGCATACTTGAAAAGGGTTCGAGCGTAATACAGTCGTCGTTCGGCCTTTCCACCGCCTGCGCCGACGTGCTTCAGGGCATAATACTCTTCTTTATCATGGCGATAGAATTTTTTGTAAGATACAAGATAGTATTTGCGGGACACAGGGAGAAAAAGCTCAAGGCGCCGAAGGCCGAAACAAAGGAGGCGGTAAAGAAATGATATCTCTTGATTTTGTTTTAAAATTCATCGTCGCCGCGGTAGCCGCGGGAACGCCGCTTTTATTCGGTACGGTGGGCGAGATACTCTCCGAAAAGGTGGGACACCTTAACTTAGGCGTAGAGGGCATGATGTCCATAGGCGCGCTTACCGGCTTTATGGCGGGCTACGCAAGCCATAATCTTGCGCTTTCGATGATAGCCGCCTTTTTGGGCGGCATGGTCTCGGCGCTCATATACGCCGTGCTCACCATAGGCTTTATGGCAAACCAGAACGTAATAGGTCTTACGCTTACGATATTCGGCGTGGGCTTCGCAAATTTCGTGGGCGTATACATGGTGGGAAAAACGACGAGCAACACATGGCAGCTCTCTTCTGACCTTATAGCGCAGATGAAGAGCATACACATCCCGCTTCTTTCCGACGTGCCCGTTGTGGGCAAGCTCATTTTCTCATACGACCCGTTCACATATACGGGCATAGTCATAGCGCTCATATGCGGCTGGTATCTTTTTAAAACGAAGGCCGGCTTAAATACGCAGGCGATAGGCGAAAACCCGGCGGCGGCCGACGCCGCTTCCATCGGGGTAACGAAGTGGAAATTTATAAACATACTTATAGGCGGCGGCATATGCGGCATAGGCGGAGCATACTGCTCTATGATAATAAACGGCGGCGTGTGGATATCCGACTGCGTCGGCGGCCTGGGCTGGATATCGGTAGCTTTGGTAATATTCGCCGCATGGCGGCCTCAAACGGCCATTTTGGGCAGCTTTATTTTCGGCGCGCTTCGTGTGCTCAAATACTACGTGCCCTCCGTCATTCCGATAGCGTTTTTCAATATGCTTCCGTTCATCATAACGGCGGCCGTGCTGCTCATAGCGTCGATACGCGGCGACAAGGGAAGCCACATACCGGAAAACCTGGGCTTCAACTATTTCAGAGAAGACAGATAAATGAAAAATTGCGGGCGAAGATCATGTTTTTTCGCCCGCGATCCTTTTTAAATACGCCGCTTGCCATTGTTTTTTTATAATGGTAAAATAATAAAACAGTATTTATTCGGGAAGTGATTTTTTTGAAGATCGTAGTCGTAGGCGGAGGAAAGATAGGCTCCGCGCTTATAGAGCAGCTTGCGCGCGAGAACCATCAGGTCACGCTTATAGACAAGTCGCGCCGCGTAGTTACGGATATAACCAACAGCTTCGACGTTATGGGCGTATGCGGCTTCGGCGCGATAGTCGCAACTCAAAACGAGGCCGGAGTGCCCGACGCCGATCTGCTCATCGCCTGCACCAATTCCGACGAGATGAACCTGCTTTGCTGCCTCGTTGCAAAAAAGCTGGGCGCGGACTATACGATAGCGCGCGTAAGAAATCCCGAATATAACGAACAGATACAGCTCATACGAGAGGAGCTGGGACTTTCGCTTGTAATAAATCCCGACCTTGTCACGGCAAGAGAGCTTTTTAGGATGCTTCGGTTTCCCTCGGCGATAGATATAGACACCTTTTCGGGCGGCCGTGTGGAGCTTGTGGGCCTTAGGGTGCGGGAGAACTCCGTTTTAAGCGGCCTTCAGCTTAAGGATCTTCCGAAAAAGGTGGGCGCGCGCGTGCTCGTCTGCGTAGTGCAGCGCGGCGACGACGTATATATACCTACGGGCGATTTTATCATAAGAAGCGGCGATATAATAAGGATCGCGGCGTCGAGAAAGAATCTTGAGGCCTTTTTCGGCGTTTTGGGGGCGTTAAAGCGCGATGTGACGGGCGTAATGCTCATAGGCGGCAGCCGCATAGCGTTTTACCTTGCAAATATGCTCGCCGCCATAGGCGTGAAGGTAAAGATAATAGAGCAGAGCGAAAGCCGCGCCGAGGAGCTTTGCGGGCTTCTTTCAAAGGCCGTGATAATAAACGGCGACGCGACCGATCAGTCGGTGCTCCTTGAGGAGGGGCTTGACAATACGGACGCCGTAGTAACGCTTACCGGCTCCGACGAGGAGAATATCATAATAGCGATGTACGCTGCGGGCCGAAACGTGCAGAAGGTGATAGCCAAGGTATCGCGCCCCTCGCTTTCGGGCCTTGTGGCGGCGGCGGGTCTTGAGAGCGCCGTTTCGCCGCGCGATATAACGGCTAACGGCATAGTGCAGTATGTGCGCGCGCTGCAAAACTCCATAGGCTCCAATGTGGAAACGCTTTATACGCTGGCTTCGGGCAGGGTAGAGGCGCTTGAATTTCTCGTGCGCTCCCATTCGCCCGACGTGGTGGGCGTGCCGCTGTCGCGCCTTTCCATAAAGGACAACATACTTATCGCCTGCATAACGCGCGGCGACGAGATAATAATCCCCGGCGGCTCTACCGAGATAATGCGGGGCGACAGGGTGATAGTGGTCACGACGAACAGGGGACTTGACGACATTTCGGATATTTTGAAGTAACGGCGTTTGAGGTAGCGTAAGATGAACCGACGCATGGTTTTTTATACAATAGGACAAATACTCATAGCGCAGGCGGTCATGCTTCTTTTGCCTGCGTTCGCCGCGCTGTATTTCGGCGAGAGCGGCTGGCGCGAGTTTTTCATAACGGCGGCGGTCGCTGCGGTGATAGGCATAGTGCTTACGTTCAATAAGCCCGAAAACCGCGTGATCTACGCGCGCGAGGGCTTTGCCATCGTTGCGCTGGCGTGGGTGGTTTTGTCCGTTATAGGATGTCTGCCGTTTTATCTAAGCGGCGAGATACCGAAGTTTGAAAACGCTCTTTTTGAGACGGTGAGCGGCTTTACCACCACGGGAGCAAGCGTGCTTTCGAATATCGAGGGGCTGTCTCGGTGTATGCTCCTGTGGCGAAGCTTTACCCACTGGATAGGCGGCATAGGCGTTTTGTTCTTCGTAATGGCCGTGATACCGCTCGCGGGCAACCGCTCGATATACCTCATGCGCGCAGAGCTTACGGGGCCGGTCGTAGACAAGATAGTGCCCAAGATGAAAGACGCGGCAAAGATAATCTACGCCATATACATCGCGCTCACGCTGATTGAGACGGCGCTTCTCTGGATAGGCGGGATGCCGCTTTTCGACAGCTTGACGCACGCCTTTTCAACGGCGGGCACAGGCGGCTTTTCGATAAGGAACGCAAGCGTAGCCGCGTACGACAGCGCCTATTTCGAGACGGTGATAACCGTATTTATGGTGCTTTTCGGCGTGAATTTGAATCTTTTTTACTTTCTTATAATCGGCAATTTCAGGGCCGTATTAAAAAACGAGGAGCTTCGCGCCTATATCGGCATAATACTTGCCGCGATAGCGATAGTTACGATAAATCTCACGTCGTATTACGAAAGCGCGCTCACGGCGTTAAGATACGCGTCGTTTCAGGTGGCGTCGGTGATCACCACAACGGGCTTTGCAACCGCCGACTACGCCGCATGGCCCGAGTTTTCAAAGACAGTTCTTTTGATACTTATGTTCTGCGGCGCGTGCGCAGGCTCCACCACGTGCAGCTTTAAGATAGCGAGAGTCATACTTATATTCAGGATAATGAAGCGCGGTCTTCGCCGCCTCGTTCATCCGCGCGTCGTAAGCGCCGTAAGGCTGGGCGGCAAGGTAGTTGAAAACGACGTTATCATCGGCACGAGCGCATATATCGCGGTATATATCGTTATTGCGCTTGCGTCGCTGCTTCTTTTGTCGTTCGAGAGCATCGACTTTGAAACGCGCGCAACGTCGGTCGTCGCGTGCCTAAACAACATAGGCCCCGGCTTCGGCGCCGTGGGGCCGTCGGGCAATTACGAGATGTTCTCGCTGCCATCCAAAATAGTGCTTATGGTAGATATGCTTTTCGGCAGACTTGAGATATTCCCCGTGCTCTTGACGCTTGCGCCCGCAACGTGGCGAAAGCGGGGATAAAGCGCTGTCTTATACGCGGGACACGCCCCCGCGCCCCCTTTGCGGCTTCCCCCGCGAGGCGGGGAGTTTATTTAGAACCGGGGTTCTAAGGCTCCTTTTAGTTTTTTCCCTTGCGTAAAAGCAGGGGACTTTTTTTAGAACCGGGGTTCTAATACTCCTTTTCGCCTACGCGGCGGGCGCGCAAAAGTCCCCCCACACGGGGGGAAGCCTCCGCCTTTGTCACCCGGAGGAGGCGTAAGCCGACGTGGCAATCCGTATTCTTTCGTATATGCCTCACACAAGGCACGGTGCTTATTTAGAACTCCGTTCTATGATTTCTTTTCAAGTTTTCTTTCTCTTGCTTTGAAAGCAAGAAGAAACCTTAAAACTACGTTTTAAGAATTTAATCGCCTACGCGGCGGGCGATACTTTTCACGGGAAAAGTACCAAAACCGCCGGGGGACGCGGCAAGGGGAGCTATAGGGCAGCGAAGGGCAAACTTAGTGCAGTCCTAATAGCCGCTTTCCCCCGGACCCCCTTTTTAGGGCCGACTTGAAAGCACTCATCATTCTAGATACTTTCTTCCATACTGGAGTTCCGCGGCCGAGCCGCTCCATGTCTTGGGTGCCCGCTGGTTATAGGTTGAATTAAATAAGTTGCTTTT
>JAFQZS010000009.1 GCA_017405765.1 Clostridia bacterium | reverse complement strand
TGAAAACGATCCCGAATCCATAATGAAGAAGCTTGCCAGCCAGTCGGTATTCAAGCGTCCGCAGACTCCGCAGGACATGGCGAATGCGGTAATGTGGCTGTGCAGCGACGGCTCGAAGGAGATCACGGGACAGGAGCTCAACGTAGACTCCGGTATAATCCGCAGATAAGTTTGCAGATTTGAAAATCTCATAATAAAAAGGAGGTACACTGATGAAGGTATCATATGATTACAGCGGAAAAGTAGCCGTTGTTACCGGTTCCGCAACCGGTATAGGTCATGCGATCGCAATGGAATTCGCAAAGGCGGGCGCAGACATAGCCGTATGCGACTATAACGAGGAAAAAGGTAAGGCTACCGTTGAAGAAATAAAGGCTCTAGGCAGAAAGGCCGCATTCTTCAAGTGCGACGTATCGAAGGACGAGGACGTTGCCGCTATGAAGGAAGGCGTTATGAAGGAGTTCGGCACGATCGACTTCTTACTCAGCAACGCAGGCGTAAGCTACGGCTACAAGCCTGACAAGACTCCGTGCTTAGGCCCTCCGTTTACCAACGTACTCGTTTCCGACTGGGAGCGCATGTTCGACATCAACCTTTTCGGCATGGTAAGAGTTATACAGGCGTTCTACGACGTATTTGCCGAAAAGAAGGAAGGCAAGATAGTATGCACCGCATCTATCGCCGCTTTCGAGTCCACTTCGCTGCAGCCGCAGTATAACGCATCCAAGGCAGGCGTTATCAATCTTGTTCAGTCCGTATCGACAGATATGGGCCCCTACAACGTAAACGTAAACGCTATCTGCCCCGGCTTCGTATATACTCCCATGTATGAGCACGGCGCACAGGGATTTAAAGACTTAAGACCGCAGTTCTTCGCTGATACGAACGATCCGAAGTCGATAATGATGAAGCTTGCCGTAAATATGTCGTCTCTCCACAGAGCACAGACTCCGGAGGACCTGGCAAACGCAGCTTTGTTCCTTTGCTCCGACGCTGCAAAGGAGATAACGGGTCAGTATGTATGCGTTGACTCCGGTATCGTAACAAGATAACAAAATACAGTTTTACGCTGTGACGCGGGGCGCAAAAGCGCCCCGCGTTTTTTTGCTCCGGCGGGAGTAATTTTTATGGAATTCGTATAAAATCATTCACTTTTACAATAAGGTATGATACAATAGCAATACAAATCAAACTCTTTAACAGAGCAGGGGGTCATTCAATGGAAAACATCAAATTTGATTTTAAGGACCAGGTCGCAGTGATCACGGGCGCGGCTGCGGGCTTGGGACGCGCTATGGCGCTGCAGTTTGCAAAAGCGGGCGCGAATGTGGCAATATGCGACCTTAAAGAGGAGCTTGCGACAGAGACTGCGAAGCTTTGCGAAGCAGAGGGCGTTAAGGCGAAGTTTTACAAGCTGAACATCACCGACGAGGAGATGGCGGCACAGGTCAAGGAGGCGATTTTAAAGGATTTCGGCACGGTAGACATACTAGTAAACAACGCCGGAGTTACGACGGCTCCCGGCAAGATGGGCCCGCCGATGGCAAACATCGACCTTGACGACTGGAAGCGTTTAATTGGCACGAACCTTATCGGCACAGTCACAGTGACTAAGGCGTTCGCCCCCATCTTAAAGGAGAAGAAGCGCGGTAAGATAGTAAACATATCGTCGCAGACGGCTTACAACGTGACCGTATCCATGCCGCATTACTGCGCGTCAAAGCTTGCGATAGTAAGCTATACGCAGTCGTGCTCCGTTGAGCTCGGCAAGTTCAACGTAAACGTAAACGCCGTATGCCCCGGATACATATATACGCCCATCTACTACGGCGCGGGCAACGAGCTTATAGAGAAGTTCCCGGGACTTTTGGGCGACTGCAAGAGCGAGGAAGGGGTAGTAACGAAGCTTGCGCGCGTAAGCACGTCTTTGGGACGTCCCGAAAAGCCGGAGGACATCGCTTACTGCGTACTGTTCCTTGCTTCCGACGCCGCAAGCGAGATAACGGGCAACGCGATCATCGTCGATTCGGGCGGCGTAAGAAGATAATTCGGAAATATCGCCCAAACTCTTTTAAATCCGAAAAGAACGTGATATACTTAAATTAAAGTAACCGCATCTCGAACGAGAGGTTATATATAAGACAGGAGGTTAATTAATATGCAGAACGTGAAATTCAGTTTTCCGGGCAAAGTGGCCGTTATAACCGGCGCCGCTGCAGGCTTGGGCCGCGCTATGGCAGTTCAGTTCGCAAAGGCCGGCGCTAACGTGGCTATTTGCGATCTCAAGGAAGAGCTTGCCAAGGAAACCGAAAAAATGTGTCAGGACGAAGGCGTAAAGGCTAAGTTCTACAAGCTCGATATCACCAACGAAGAAATGGTAGCAGCTACGAAGGAAGCTATCGTTAAGGATTTCGGCACTGTTGATATCCTCGTAAACAACGCAGGCGTTACGACGGGTCCCGGCAAAATGGGTCCGCCGATGGCAAACATCGACCTGGCCGATTGGAGACGCCTTGTAGGAACTAACCTTATCGGTACCGTTACCGTAACTAAGGCTTTCGTTCCGATCTTCAAGGAGAAGAAGAGCGGCAAGATAGTAAACATCTCGTCGCAGGCAGCATACGCTCCGGCAGCGGCAATGCCGCATTACAACGCGTCGAAGCTTGCTATAATCAGCTACACGCAGTCCTGCTCCGTTGAGCTCGGCAAGTCGAACGTAAACGTAAACGCAGTATGCCCCGGCTTTATCTTCACCAATATGTACGTGGGCGCAGGTCAGGAGCTTATCGACAGATATCCGATGATCTTCGGCGACTGCAAGACTGAAGAAGACGTAGTTAAGAGACTGGCAGCCAACACCTCGCTCGGTCGTCCGCAGAAGCCTGAGGATATCGCTTACGCGGTACTGTTCCTCGCTTCCGACGCTGCAAGCGAGATCACGGGCAACGCAGTTATCGTTGACTCGGGCGGCATCAGAAGATAATTATTATATCATAAAGCTGATAAGGGAGCCCGTTTTGCGGCTCCCTTTGGCGTTCATACAAAAGAGCGAGGTGCAAAGTATGAAAAAAACGATAATTTCAGTTATATTGTCCGCGCTTATGGTGATAGCTCCGGCCGCTTTGGGATACGGGGCCGAGGCGGCCGACGCCGTAACGCTGACAAAGCAGGGCCTTACGGTGAACGGCCAAACAGTGCAGACTCAGGCTTACAATATCAACGGCAACAATTATTTTAAATTGAGAGACGTTGCGGCGATGGTAGGCGGCACGTCGTCGCAGTTCGACGTGGGATACGACGAGGCAAACCATGTTGTGACCGTTACGAAGGGCCAAAGCTACGAGGCGCAGGGCAATGAGAACAAAGCGGGAGAAGGTATGTCGTCAACGTGCGTAAAGAGCAGTCAGCGTGTGACGATAAACGGCAGGGAAGTGGATATGACGGCCTATAATATAGGGGGCAACAACTACTTCAAGCTGCGCGACCTCGGCATGACGCTCGGTTTCTACGTTGATTACGACGCGGCGGCTGCAAAAGTCCGCATATCGACGCCCGACGCGCTCGGCGACGCGGGCTGGATGAGCTCGTACCGCGAGGCTGTATCTTCGGCGCGTTATGATAATATCGGCGGCTCGTTTTTGACTTACGATGAGAACGACGCCGTATCGTATCAGCTTTACGATATCGACAAGGACGGCGTGCCCGAACTGTTCATGCATTACGGCTTTGCCGAAGCGGGACGCTATATGAAGATATATACGTATAAGAACGACGAGATGAAGCTTGCAGGCGAGATAGAGTGCGGTCATACGTCGCTTTATTCATGGCCGGGCGAAAATGCATGCGCTCTCTATTGGGGACATATGGGATACGCGTCTTTGTCGAAGATCTCTTTGGAGAACGGCGAGATAAAAGTAGCATATGGCTTATTTGAAGAGGATATAGGCGAAGGCGATTATACGCCGCTTAAGGATCTGGTGGCTGGATCCAAAATATTGGACGACTGGCGCATAGATATAGAGCTTCCGATACTTCAGTACCGCGATGTGCTCCAAAGCGCGCAGGGATACGAATGCCCGAAGTGGGCCGACGACGGCACGGCGCGCGCACAGATAATGGATACGATAAATAATAACGGCGAGCTTTTCTTCCTATGCTCCGACGCATACGGAGACGAGGGAGGATATATGCGCTTCGATGAGGCGTTGGATGCGGGCGGACCTGCCGACAACTACTCAAAAAAACCGCTTACGCCCTCGTATTATGCATGGGCTGACGTAAACAACGACGGAACTGACGAATGCATCGTTAAGCTTTCGCATGCGGCGGACGATACGTCGTCGGATATGGACGTATACGCAGTGATGAGCTGTCAGAACGGCGACGTCTACGCTTATACCGTGTCATACTTTGACGGAAAGGTGCTCCAAAACGGCGTATTCGTTGACGATTATGACTACGGCGTATATGAATACGCGCGGCGCGTGATGTTCTCGGGCGTCGTGGGATATACCTGCTATGTTGAAGAAACAGGTTCGACGCCGGAAGTTGAGTGGATAAAATATTAAATAAAAGGCGCGGACGATTTAATTCGCCCGCGCCTTTTTTGTCGGAGTTCGCGCGCTTATAGTGTGAGGCGCGTATACGCCCCCGATGTAATACAAAAAGGCGCCACGCCTTTTATTTCCCTATTTCCTCGGGGTGCTTTTCAAACCATTTAACGGCGTAAGGGCAGGTCGCGGCAGGCTTGAGACCGCGCGCTCTTATGACGCGGAGCGCCTCTCTTACAAGTCTGTCGGCAACGCCCTGCCCGCGCAGGGAAGGGTCGGTGAACGTGTGATCTATCACCGCCGTATCGCCGTGAGCCGGAAACGTTATCTCAGCCGCAAGGCGGCCGTTTTCATCAAGCGAGTAAATTCGTTCGTTCTCATATTTAAACTCCATGTCGTCACCTCTTTAAAAAGTATACCCGTTTTAGTTATAAAAAACAAGGCGGGCGGTATATATTTACTTTTAGCGGCCGAGTTGGTAAAATAAAAGAAAAAGAAATACGCCGCGTGTCAGTGCAGGATCTTTGCACGGTTGGGAGGAAATATGAAGCTTGTAACGTATGAATACATGAAAAAAACGGGCATAGGCATTTTGAACGCCGCCCCCGAGGGGAATACGATAGGCGTGCTTGAGGGACTTACGTCGCTTACGGAGATAATGGGCATGGAGGAGAAGAAGATACGCTCGTTCTACACGGGCGAGAATATCGCTTACGATAAGGCGCGCATTCTTGCGCCCATACCCGAGCCCGTGCGCGATATAATCTGCTTGGGCGTGAATTATCTCGACCATGCCGAGGAGTCGGCGCGCTTCAAGGCGGCTGATTTCAACGGCCCGCGCGAATATCCCGCATATTTCGGAAAGCGCGTAGACCGTGCGACGGGCGATAGGGGGATCATTCCGTGGCACGGCGACGTTGACGACCGTCTCGATTACGAGGTGGAGCTTGCGCTCATCATCGGCAAAACGGCGAAGCGCGTATCGCGTGATAACGCGCTCGACTATGTGTTCGGCTATACTATACTCAACGACGTGACGGCGCGCACCATTCAGCAGCGCCACCTTCAGTGGTATGCCGGCAAGAGCCTTGACGGATACTGCCCGATGGGGCCGTGCGTCGTGACAAAGAACGATTTGGACTACAATAATCTAAATATCCGTTCTTATGTAAACGGAGAACTTCGCCAGTCCTCCAACACCTCGAAGCAGATATTCGATATACCTTACGTAATATCGGAGCTTTCGCAGATGATAACGCTGCAAAAAGGCACGATAATCTCGACGGGCACGCCTGCAGGTGTGGGCGCGGGCTTCGATCCGCCTAAAACGCTTCATCCCGGCGACGAGGTCGTCTGCGAGATCGAGGGCATAGGCAGACTTACGAATATCGTGGAAACGCCCGAAGGATATAACGCATAACAAGGAGAAGACGAAATGACGGACGCAGAACGCCGCGCCGCCGCCAAAAGCTTTTCGGAGCATTGGAAGGATCGCGGAGACGAAAAACAGGACACGGCGGTATTTTGGATAGAGCTTTTACAAAAGGTATACGGCGTGGATAATCCCGCTCAATTTATATCGTTCGAGATGCCCGTAAAATTGGATCACACCAGCTTTATTGACGCATATATCGAAGAAACGCGCGTGCTCATAGAACAAAAGGGCATAAACATCGACCTAAGCAAGGGCTATAAGCAGTCGGACGGCAGCATACTTACGCCGTTCGGGCAGGCGCGCCGTTACGCCGGCTATATGCCGTTTAACAGGCAGCCGCGCTGGATAGTCGTATCGAACTTCAAGGAGTTTCAGATACACGATATGAACCGACCCAACGACCCGCCCGAGATAGTAGAGCTTTCTGATCTCGAAAAGGAGTATCAGCGCCTTTACTTCCTTACGGACATAGGAAAAGAGTATATAAAAAAGGAGATGGAGGTCTCCATTAAGGCGGGCGAGCTTGTGGGCGTTTTATACGATGCGCTTTTAAAGCAGTACAAGGACCCCGACAGCGCCGAAGCGCAAAGAAGCCTTAATATGCTGTGCGTGAGGTTCGTTTTTTGCCTATACGCCGAAGATGCCGGCGTTTTCGGCGGGCATACGATGTTTCACGATTATCTTGTAAAATACGATCCGGAGGATATGCGCGAGCACGTAAAACAGCTTTTTTACGTGCTCGATACACCTGTTGAGAAGAGGGACCCGTATTTAAAACCGTCGCTTGCGGCTTTTCCGTACGTAAATGGGGGACTTTTTGCCGAAAAAGAAATAGAAATACCGCAGTTTACGGAAGAAATAAAAAACGTGCTTCTGAAAAAAGCAAGCGCCGACTTCGACTGGTCACAGATAAGCCCCACGATATTCGGCGCGCTGTTTGAAAGCACCTTAAACCGCGAAACACGCCGGAAGGGCGGAATGCATTATACGTCAATAGAAAATATACATAAAGTCATAGATCCGCTTTTTTTAAACGATCTAAAGGCGGAGCTTTCGGAAATAAAGACTATAACCGTAACGAAAACGCGCGAAAAGCGCCTCAGAGAATTTCAGGAGAAGCTGTCGCACCCGTGCTTTTTCGACCCCGCCTGCGGAAGCGGCAATTTCCTTACGGAGACGTATATTTCTCTGCGGCGGCTTGAAAACGAGGTCATATCCCTGCTCAATTACGGTCAGCTTTCCTTCGGAAACGAGACGATAAACCCGATAAAGGTGTCGATAGGTCAGTTTTACGGCATTGAGATAAACGACTTTGCCGTAACGGTGGCAAAAACGGCGCTGTGGATAGCTGAGAGCCAAATGATGAAGGAGACCGAGGACGTAGTACATATGAGCCTTGAGTTTCTGCCGCTTAGAAGCTACGCCAACATAACGGAGGGCAACGCCCTGCGCATGGATTGGGAAAAGGTCGTGCCGAAAGAGAAGGTTAAGTATATCATGGGCAATCCGCCGTTCGTGGGGTATGCATACCAAACGTCTTTTCAGAAAGAGGATTTAAAATCACTTAATTCAGGCATGGGAAAAAATATAGACTATGTTGCAGGGTGGTATTATAAAGCAGCTGATTACATGGAAGGCACTGATGTGAGAGCGGCGTTTGTGTCTACCAATTCCATAACGCAGGGCGAGCAGGTCGCGGGCGTATGGAAGCCGCTTTACGACAGGTTTAATATACATATTGACTTTGCACACCGAACGTTTCGTTGGGACAGTGAGGCAAGTATCAAGGCGCATGTGCATTGTGTGATTGTAGGTTTTAGTACATTGCCTAATTCAAATAAAAAACGGTTGCAAAGCTCCGATAGAATACAGCTCGTTGACAATATAAATGCATATTTGCTGAATGCCCCGACAGTATTTATAGAAAAGCGTTCCAAGCCTCTTTGCGATGTCCCCGCAATGTGTAAAGGCAGCCAACCGACAGATGGAGGTAATTTAATACTTTCTCCGGAAGAAAAGGATGCTTTACTTTCAGAAGCACCCGAAGCCAAGCAATATATACGGGCTTTTATAGGGGCCGATGAATACATTAACAATAAGAGACGTTATTGTCTTTGGCTTGTAGGCGCATCCCCTGCATTTATAAAAAAGTGCAGGCCTGTTCGTGAGAGAGTTGAAAACGTAAGAAATACACGCCTTGCCAGCACAAAAGCCTCAACAAGACAATGGGCAGATAAACCGACACTGTTTACGGAAAACAGACATACTGAACATACGTATATTATTGTTCCGAGTGTGTCTTCGGAGCAGAGAAAGTATGTTCCGATAGGATTTTTATCTCCGGAGACAGTAGCAAGCAATCTTGTTTTAATTATCCCCGACGCAAAGCTTTATCATTTCGGCGTTCTCACCTCCAACGTCCACATGGCGTGGATGCGCGCCGTGTGCGGCAGGCTAAAAAGCGATTACCGCTATTCCAATACGATCGTCTACAACAACTTCCCGTGGCCGTCGCCGACAGAGGAACAGAAGGCGAAAATCGAGAAAACGGCGCAGGCGATACTTGACGCGCGAGAGCTTAATCCCGAATCGAGCCTTGCCGACTTGTACGACGAGGCGTCGATGACGGCGGCGCTGCGCCGCGCGCATCAGGACAACGACCGCGCAGTCATGGCGGCCTACGGCTTCCCCGTAAAGGGCTTTACCGAGACGGACTGCGTATCCGCGCTTATGCGCATGTACGCCGAGCTTGCACGAAGAGCAAAATAGTTTTTTCTTAAATAAATGCATTTTTTTACGCGCGCATACGTCTTTATGGTACAATGTAGGTGAATTTTTTTGAAGGAGCGTAAGTATGGCAAAAATTATGATATTAAACGGAGCGGCAAGAAAGAACGGAAATACATACGCGCTGGTGAAGGCTTTCACATACGGCGCTGAAAGCGCGGGCAATGAGGTGACAGAGTTTTATCTTCAAGACATGGAGATCCACGGATGCCTCGGATGTAACGGTTGTGCAAGAGCTCCTAAAGGCAGCGAAAATCCGTGCGTTCAAAAAGATGATATGGCTGAGATCAACAAGGCGTTTCGCACGGCAGACGTTATAGTGTTTGCTTCACCGGTCTATTTTTGGACGATCACGGGTACGCTTAAAACGGCAGCTGACAGGCTCTATGCCGAATTGAAGAATCTTGGCTACGGCGCCTTTCCTCGAAAGAGCGTGCTGCTCATGACTGCGGGCGGTTCTGATTACAGCCAGGCAACAAGATGGTATGAGACATACGAGCGCAATCTTGGCTGGACAAATCTCGGAGAAGTGCTTGGCGTCGGGAAAGAGGCGGCGGCAAAAGCGTTGGGCGCGTCGATCTCATAAACAAAATACGCATGACGTTATAAACATAGATGCTTAAGAAGCCTATGTCTGATAAGGAATATGAAATCTGCCCGTAGTATCTCGTAGAGACGGCATGGAGTTCATAATAAACAATTTTTTTGAAAGAAGGCATAAATCTATGAAAAAACTTATTGCGCTTATATTGGCGCTTGCAATGGTATTCGCTTTTGCGGCCTGCTCAAACAACGGCGACGAGACGCCCGCAAGCGATACATCCGAGACGACCGATACGGAAAACGGCTCGACCGAGACGGCTCCGCCCGAAATATCGGCACAGCTTCGCGCAGACTTTGAAAAGGCGTTTGAGGGCGCGGCTGGCGTTCATTTGACGCCCGTGGCATATTTCGGCGAAACATCGTCGGGCACGGCTTTCCTTGCGCGCGTAGAGTTTTTGGGCGAACAGCCGGAGACGTTTATGCTAGTGTACCTTACCGAGGACGACTCCGGCGTGCCGCTTTTGTCGAGAATGGCCGATACGGGAGTGCTAACGCATGTTTCCTCCGGAAACGAGTCGGGCGGATGGGGAGACCCCGAGTCGCCCGTAGTGACGGACGAGCTTCACGCGATATTCGACCGCGCGTTTGAGGATCACGAGGGCGCGCCGTTCATACCGCTTGCGCTCGTGTCCCAGCAGGTAGTAGGCGGCATGAATTACTGCTTCTTCTGTCAGACCGAGAATGAAAACGGCGACCCCGCGAACGCGTTCGTATACATTTATACGGACCTCGGCGAAAGATCGGAAATAACCGATATAATCCCCATTGGCGAACAGTAAGACAAAGTGAAAAAACGCCTCACGATCCGTTTTGCGGGCAAAAGAGGCGTTTTTGCTTATTTTTGCAAATATTTTACAAAAGAAAATTGACAAAAAATCCTGAATTATGATATATTACAAATATACACGCGCCGCAGACGCTCCTGCGGCGTTTCGGACGAC
This sequence comes from Clostridia bacterium, assembly GCA_017405765.1. Lineage (NCBI taxonomy): Bacteria > Bacillati > Bacillota > Clostridia > Clostridia bacterium. Next base: position 42,519 of record JAFQZS010000009.1, on the reverse strand, counting down.
TTATAAAGCGAAAGGGAGATGAAATATGAAAAAAATACTTATCGTGAACGGAAGTAAGAGGAAAAAGGGAAATTCGTATGCGCTTGAAGCGTATATGGCAGGGAAGCTTGCGGGCAAAGCCGAGGTCGTAGAGTTCAACGTGGGCGAAAAGGATGTGCGCGTGTGCATGGCGTGCGACGCCTGCAAGAAGAAGGAGGAGCCCTTCTGCATTCAGAAGGACGACTTTACCGCGCTTATCCCCGAGATAGACAAGTGCGACGCGATGGTGATATTAGGCCCCGTGCATTACGGCCGCTTCCCCGCGCAGCTTCGGGCGTTTCTTGACAGAACGTATTCGTTTATGAATTTCAAGCGCTCCGATTTCTCCATGGCAAGCCGCAAGGACAAGAAGATAGCGGGCTATCTCTGCTGCGGCGTGGGCCCTGCGGACGTTTATGTAAAGGCTCTCGACGAGGATCTCAGATGCTTTGCGATGGCGGGATTCGTTGATTATAAGGCATACGTTGCGGGCGGAGTAGGCGTGCCCGGCAGCGTTATGGAGAACCCCGACTACGTTAAGGCGGCCGACGATATCGTTGACTGGCTGCTTGCGTGAGTCAAGGCGGAAAAAGCCGACTCACGGTGAAGATGCTTTGACGCGGAAGATTACGGCTTAACAAAGATATGAAACCGGCGCGGCCGTGACGGCCGCGCCGGTTTTGTCCGCTTTGATTTCGGTATAGTATCCGTTCACAGTTTCGGCTGGCCGTATTCCCGCTTCATGGCCTCGGTGGAAATCACCCACTGCTTACCGTATTTGCAGGCGTCCACGCCGTTTACAAGCTTGCCGTAGGCGATGGCCTTGCGAAGAGTGCTTTCATTGAGACCCCAAAGCCGGGTAGCGTCGGTAAAGGCCATGAGCCCGTCAAACGGCGTTTTGACAGCCTCGCCGTTTTCAAACAGTTCGTCGCAGGACAGGTCAATATCATCATTCCAGATGACGCCGTAGCCGCCCGCGTCGACCTCTACACAGAAAAACAGCTCCGGCGAATCCTTCAAAGCTTTAAACGGCGCCCATTTATCAAACAGGGGCTTTACGTCATATATTTTGGTCACGCCTTCCACGAACTGAACGCTCAGACGATAGTCCGGCAGAGCGTTGACCGTTTTCACCTTATGGAACATAGTATCAACTCCTTATTCGAGGGGAGAAAGGGGCCGAAACTCCTGCGTCTCCCACATATGCAGAAGCTCGTTTTTATGGATATCCGCTCATTCCCGTACCATGGCAAGCGCCTTCGGCGGCAGATGGCCTTCCAGCACCTCGCCCGTCTTTATATCAACCGCGGCCATATCCTCACCGTAAATGGCGTGGATATGCGGCGGATCATGCTCCGCCTGCTGAAAATACATTCGAATAATGATCCCGTAAAATCGGGACAATACCGGCATAAAAATACCCCCTTGATTTGCGGCTGTTTATATTATATCACGGAATCGTGAAAATTACAACCGATCCCGGAAATATATATTATGATGCAAAACACGAAGGGGAGACTTTCAACGATGGGCGGCCCTTTTTCGCATATTTATGATCCGTGAATGTGGATTTTACGCGCGGGAAGTGATAATATATTATTATCAACTCGATCGAGGTGGCATATATGGAACTTAAAGATATACGGCAAAGGCTTACGGGACACGAGGCGGAGCTTATAAGGCCGAAAAAAACGTCCGTAGCCTCGGTGCTTGTGCCGATAATAGAGAAGGACGGAGGGCTTCACGTTGTATTTGAAAAGCGGGAGAGCCATATTCCGCAGGGCGGCGAGATATGCTTCCCCGGGGGACACGCGGAGGCGGGGGAAACGCCCGCAGAGGCGGCCGTGCGCGAAACGTCGGAGGAGCTTCTTCTGCCGAAGGAGAATATCGAGCTTATCGCGCCGCTCCATATCCTTCCGGGGCGCGGCATAAAGGAAGTCCACTCCTTTTTGGGCTTTCTGCACGACTACAAGGGCGGCGCGGAGCCCACGGAGGTGGAGCGCGTATTTTCGCTGCCGCTTTCGCATCTTATCAACACGCCGCCGAAGATATATAAGGGGAGGCTTCAGGTGCAGCCGGGCGACGACTTCCCGTATGACGAGATACCCGGCGGAAAAAATTATCCCTTCGCCTATGCCACCCGCATATTCTACTTCTACGACAGTCCCTGCGGCGCAATATGGGGACTGACGGCGGAGCTTCTTTATCAGTTCATTGAGCTTTTGCGAAAATAGACAATACAGAATAATTTGATCCCCTGTCGGAGAGCCGACAGGGGATCTTTCTAAAATGTGCGCTTGAAAGACGTCTGCTTTTACGCTTCTTCGATGGCCAAGGCGGGGCAGCCGTCTTTCGCTTCGGCTGCGGCGGCAAGATTTTCCTCGGGCACATCCGTATCAATGGCGACGGCAAGGCCGCCCGCGCCCATGGCGAATACCTCGGGGCAGCACGCCGTGCAGAGTCCGCATCCTATGCATGCTTCGTTTACTATGTATTTCATGATCTTGACCTCCTTATGCCTGTTTTGTTATTCCAATGTCAATAAAAGCGCCATTTTAAACTTCTTTGCCGCCTTTACATAGTGCATTCCGCCCTTGGCAAAAGAGAAGTTTTCGCCCGCCTTTATGAAATGTTCCCTGCCTTCGTAGCCTATTATACCCTCGCCGTCGAGCGCGAAGATCACAGCCTCTTTGGGAGCCGCATGCTCGGGAAGCCCCGTGCCCTCGTCAAACGCCATGACCACGAATTTCATCTTGTCATTATGCAGTACGTCCATGTTGACGATCTTTCCGTCTACATAGGGAACAAGATCCGCCAGCTTAAAAACTTCTCCTGCTTTGATCGCTTCGTTCATCGCATCATCCCTCCTTACCGATATTTCCGTATAAACAGCGCCTTTGGATGTTCTTATGCCCACCGGCGTATTGATGTGGGTGATCAAGCAGTCGCCTGTTGTCAGAGACTTCTTTAGATCGCTTCCATACGCCTCCATGCTGCCGTCCGCCACTATAAGCAGTTTGTGATAGGGATATATCTCCGCGCTTATATCGGTGTTTTTTGCCAGAGAAAAGTAAGTAATATCGTTTGCCCCGCTGTATATGGTTTTGGATATCGTGCAGCCGGATACGGGCTGATTGTCCTTTGCTATGGAGAATACCTCTCCGATTTTTTCCTTCATGCTCACATCACCTTAACGTCGGGATTCTTCTCGCCGAACTTTTCTTTCAGAGCCTCGCATATATCCTTGCGCTCGGCGCCTCGTTTTTCCATGTTCTTTATCGTCTTATATGCCGCGAATAAGGTTGAGGGACCTATCTCCGAGCTGAAATAGCCTATGCCCTGATTCCATGCAATAAGCTCAAACACATCGTCAAGCGCCGCGCTGTCAAGCCCATGTATGTATGCCTTGACAAGCTCGCGCGTTGCCTGGCGCATTCTGCCTGCACCTACGGCGTTTGTAAGCGATAAAAGCAGGCGTATCTCATACGGCAGATGACGCTTTTCGTCGTTCCATGTAAGGTCCCAAAAGCCGACGGAGATATTGCCGAGCCTTTCATCGATAAGCGGCATATTTGTAAGAGCCGCCGGGCGCATGGGTATATCATTTTCTTCCGTTTTCACTGCCGTGCGATAGAAGTAAGCGTGATATTCGGCGTCGCCCTTTTGCTCGGTATAATGCTCAAATCCGAGCCCTTCCATTACTTCATACAGCGGTATCGGATCGAAGCTCTGGATAACTTCAATTCCGGAGCCTGCGGGCACAGAAGCGGCCTGTTTTTTTAGTCCCGCAAAGAAATTCCCCTGAATGCCTCTTACATCGATTTTTTTAAAGCCTTCCGTTTTATCCTTCCATTTTGTATAGCTCATTGTTATGCCTCCTTTACCTTATGACTCGTTTTTCGGTCATCTCTTGCCTTCTGATTGAATTATAGAATAACGAACGAAAGAAGTATGTGGTTATAACCACAAAATGAAGAAAAATAGATTTTTTCGCCATGAAAGAAATCGCAGAGAAAAAAGAGGCGAATAAAACTAGGCGCAGCCATCCGAGAGGCTTTTCGGCAGGTCGCCCGTGCCGTCTTGTGAAAGGTTTTTCAAAGATGATCTTTACGCCGCCGCTTTGATTGGTTCACATCATGATATGATAATTGAAAAATGTGAAAATAACAGGTATACTATTCTTGACATATCCATAAACCGATGCGCTCGTATCGTATTTGGCGGCGGGTAAAGCCGCTGTTTTTAAACGGTTGGATCGATGCGTCCCCTGTGGGCACATTGCGCAGAACGGACAAAAAGACAAAAAGGAGGCATTTCCCATGACATGGATCCGGAAACGAATCATTGCAGGATTGACGGCGCTTCTTATGCTTATAGTGCTTCTGCCTACGTGGGCTTTGGCGGATGATGATCGAAAGATAGACGACGGCGACGTGTGGACCGCCATTGGGGAACTGGAGCAGGCCGGCATAGAAGAGGCCGCACACCTCATGGAAGACGGGACGGATCCGGCCAAAAACCCGGAATACTACGCCTCCCTGTCCGAACAGGTGGAGGCCCTGGTCACCGCGAGAGCCGATTATGAGCCGGGCAGCGTCATACGCCGCGGGGCGTTTTTCTTCTGGAAGGACACCTCCGGCGTGGTCTACGGCTACTCCCCGGATCTGCGGGCCCAGCTCAATGGAGGCCGGGAGCAGGAGGACACGGAGGCGTTGGAGGATGCGTCAGCCTTGGATGCAAAGATCGCCGCCCTAGAAGAGGCCCAGGCCGCCCGCACAAAGAGCGCTTCGGAGGAGGTCGTTCTCATGGGCGGGACCACCACCGACCCCGACGTGGCGGTGTTCAGCCCCTACTATCCCAACTATGACGAAAGATTTACAAAATCGGTCTATTACCGGGGTCTGCAGATCGCACAGGCCACCGGCGGAAAGTGTACCTTTTATTATGGCACAGACGTCACCATCGATAAGATAGCCAAGGCTTTGACCGAAAACGGCGTGATCTTCTTCGACACACACGGAAGCACGGACAACACTCTTTTTGAACTAGTCGCCGCGCCGGGCAACACCGCGTATCTCACTCTGACGAACAGGACAGGCATCGACTGGGAAAAAGACGGGGCAAAGGTCACCGCTCCTAACGGGGACGAGTACTATCACGTCTTCATCTTCGGATGGGAGAAATGCTGCATCGACGGCGCCGTCATCGTCAACCATGTGAAGGGCGAGGTGGTCACCGGACTGTTCGGCCTGAACTGCTGTATGGGCATGAAGAACGACGGCCTGTGCCGCCCCCTCCGGGAGGCCGGGGTGGAGGTAGTCTACGGCTATTCCCAGCCTGTCACATTTACAACCAACAATTTGCACCTGAGATTTCTGGCCGAGGCCCTGACCCGGGGAATGGACGGAGCCGGGATCGCCCGATACATGAAGGAACAGACGTGCCAATATGTGCTTGAAAACTTAAATCTGAACGATTACACCCGGGAAAACCTCACTTCCCTTGGCTCGATTTGTTGGGATCCATACCACTACAACCTTTCGGAAGAGAGGGCGCGCGAAAACATGGACGCCTTCCTGCTGTTCTGTTCTCCGGAGGATCCCTATCCGGCGGAGGGGCATCGGGATCAGCCCCAAACCGTCAGATCCACCTGGCGGCTGTCTCTGGCCGGCGGAGGGACAGACAGCGGAAATATCCACATATCCTGCGAGACCGGCCAAGAGATCGAACAGTTCTTCCCTAACGCTGTGAAAACTGAGCTTATCGGCGGCAGCCTTCCGGGTACGCTCGAGATCAAAACGAAGACATATGGCGGAGAAGATATCCCCGCCCTGTGCGGCAATGTGGGCGACGTCCCCGGATACTATGAAGCTTTCTTCAACGTGACCTTCAAAGGCGGCGCCAAGGGGAACCGCCGGGCGGAGATCCTGGTTATAGACAGGACGAACGATCAAACAACTGAAGAAACCCTGCTCGCCGAGGCCGGAACGGAGCAGACGCTTACGTTTGACTACTGGGATACGGCAGATAACTTTGGTTACCGGAAGATAGACGGAGAGATCCCGCCGGGGATGGAGATCGTTTACGACAAGGAAACCGGCCTGAGCTTTCAGGGCAAGCCAATCATTCCCGGGTGGTATGCGTCCCTATGGCGCATCGTGCTGAAAAACGGCAAGGAGATATACCATAACGTCAGGGTCCATGTCCCCGGCAAGGAGTTGGAGACAAGCGAGAGCTTTCTGGCAAGCACCTATAATGAATATCACTATGATCTGGCGGCGCAGGATCCCTCCGCCGTGGTGCAGATGGACCTGCTGAGCGGGGCTCTCCCGCCCGGGATGAGCTGGCGCTGCAGCATAAGCGAGCCCCCCTGTATCCTGGGCCGGCCCTCCGAGGTGGGCAGTTACTCCGCCCGCTTTCGCTTCCTCTGCAGTGACGGTACCGTTCAGTACCATACGGTAAACGTCTCGACCTTCGTGCCGGGACGCCCTCTATCCTCCTACACTGTATACGTGGGCGGCGGACAGGCTCTGGTACCCAAGAAGGATTTTGACAACGTGATCCTTCACACGTTGATGGGAGCTGTGAACGCACATCAGATCAAGTGGAACATCTCCAAGGACGGCAGCGAAATGTATCTGGATCTGGACAACGACGGAAACTTCGATGTGATAGCGACCTTACCCGAAGGGAGCTTTGTGCTCTTCCGGAAGGTATCCGGCTGCTCGATCACTGCCAACGCATTTACGTTGACTCTGAACCCCACGGCCATAACGCAGGCTCAGAGCTTCGGCAATTACGCGGAAAAGCTCGTCTTCCGCCTGGCCGACTCCTTTGATCTGTATGTGGACGGGACCCGGGTCACCACCGGTAACATGCGGGATATCCTGGGCGACGGCGTCTTCTCCTTCGACGGCGGCGTCACCCTTTCCGTCCACGGGGACTATTATTCCATCGCCTCGAATTCTCCTGTGATTTCGAACGGGATGCCGAATCTTGTCGTTCAGGTGGATACGGACAGCATACTGGGAAGCCGCACGGACTGTATCCGTACCTGCGCGCCCATGACTATCCGGGGGACCGGAAAGCTGACACTTAAGACCCAGGAGAACGGCATCGTGAGCGAAGGGACGCTGATAGAGCTTCTTAATCTGGATCTGAAGATCACAGCCGACAAAAAGGGTATTGTCTCCGACGGCTCCGGCACGCCCCACGCCAGGATCATCCGCTCCAACGTGGATATCGACAGCGGGACTGGAGCGATGTACGGCTTTTGGAGCATCGGGCTTGATCACGCTGCGATCACCGACCCCGTTTACGGGCAGGTAAAGGAACCGCTGCCTGTGGAGTCCGACTCGAATCTGTGCCTTGTGGACGAGAACCGCAATCTGCTGACCCATGCGACCATTACAGCCTGGCATACAAAATATGATCTGTCGGTCAACGGCATACAGGTGACGGATCAAAATCAGACGGACATTCTGGGCGACGGGAAATTCTCCTATGACGAGGAGAGCAATGTGCTGAATATAAGCGGCAGCCTGGAGTCAAATGAAACCATTGTTGCAAGCGATATCGACGAACTCAGGATACTTGCAGCGCCGGGAACGGTTCTGAAAACAAGTAAATTTATCTGCCTGGATCTGGGCGGCGACACAACGCTCAGCGGCGGGCCGCTGACGGTCATCTCCACCGGCAAATTCTCCGGACGGGGAATTTTAGTTGATTCGGACAGCACCCTCACCGTGTCGAATATGGATCTGACCGTCGAAGGCAGCAAGTACGCTATCAGCGCCCAAACAGGCGAAAACAACCGTCTGGCGCTTTGGGCCTCCAACGTGACCGCCTCCGGAAAAAGCGGGGCGATCTGCGGATTTGCCGCCGGCGGCGTCGAGCTTTACGACTGTGAGCTCATTTTACCGGCGGGCGGTAAGTTTTCGAGCGGCGCCGTTACAGACGGAGAGACTGCCGCCGCCCTGGTGGAGATCGGCTGCGATCACGCATCTGTCAGCGGCACTATATTAACATATCAACTCAACCTCCCGGGCAGCGGCACGGCAAAGCTGATCGCGGCCTGGTATGACGCGGAGGGGAAGCTTTTGGGGACGGCTATGACCGAGGCGCCGCGGGGCGCCCAAGTTAAGGGGACGATCGAGGTGAATAACGGAGCGGATCATTACAGGCTGTTTGCGCTTGACAAGAATTCCGCGCCGATCAAAGGAGCGCTTAAATGCTCCGAATGACCCTTCGACCGTTTGGTCCTTGCTCGCGAGCTTGCCGCTACGGCGGCAGGCGGATGCTTTTTACATTTGAGCGTTTCGCCATAGAGCAATACGCCTGAGAAGATAAAAGAAGAAAAAAGAGCGGCGGTATCCGTTTTTGGGTATCGTCGCTCGTCTTTTTTGTGAAGCCTGAAAAAAATGTGGGCGCTGCCGGTCGGAGGTTTAAGCTTATTGATATGAACAGCAGCGCTTCTTTCTCTCCGGCCCCCGGAAGCGCGGACATTTTGAGAAAACACAAATCCGAACCCGTCTCCTATAAGGATAAGGTTCGGATCATGTGATTCTGGCTATGGGGTAAGTAAAAGATGGATCCGCGTTTTTGACAGATAGATTCAAATCCTTGGAAATATGGATATTACTCGATCTTACTGCGTTTTCATTGTGCACTGATTTGGCAGAGCGGGCAATACGTGCTGCTTCGTCCTCCAACTGTGATTTTTGCAAAAAGAGTTCCGCATTGTGGACATGACTCCCCGGCGTGACCGTAAGCTTTCAGAAACGGCGTATTGCGATACTCCTTACCTTTGCCGTTAAGATACTCTTCCGGGGTAATTGCGTTTTTCTCTGTGTAATAGACGACCGTCTTGGGAATAGTTTCGGCAAGTATTTCCCATTCCGCGTCGGTAAGGTCATAGCACTTCTTTTTCGGGTAGATGCGGGAAGCAAAAAGGATTTCATCCGAATAGATGTTGCCGATCCCGGCAATGATCGTCTGATCGTGCAGCATATCCTTGATCGGCTTTTTCTTTTTATTGAGTTTTGCCTTCAAAAAGTCTGCGGTCAGTCGTTCGTCATCCGGCTCAAGACCAAGCTTATCGATCCCTGTAACGGAGACGTCTTCGCCGTTTTTTATATACCAAAGCCGTCCGAAACGCCGCACGTCGATATAACGGATCTGTTTTCCGTCTAAAAGGTTGATAATCAAATGCGTATGCTTTTCTTCGGGATAATCCGGCGGCGTCACAAGGAGTTGACCCGTCATGCGCAGGTGAAGAAACAGCCGATCTCCATTGTCCATATCCACAGACAGAAACTTCCCTCTGCGGCTCATTCCCGCGATCGTTCTTTCCGTGAGAAGCGCGGTGAACGTCTCGCTCTCGGGGTGAGCTATCACCTGCGGATTGCGGAGATCGACCGCCAGAACTCTCTGTCCCTTAATTTGCGGTTCTATAATCCTTTTTACGGTTTCAACTTCCGGCAGCTCCGGCATAGCTCATTTCCCTTTCTTCGCGGATTTTTTGATTTCTTCGTGATAGAAGAAATTGACGATCACAGGCGGCGCTTCGAAGGGATTTTTCATACTGTCGTCGTTGCGCACGTAATCAAGTTCGTTTGCAGCAGCATATTCGCGTACGCTCGCGTCAAGCGCTTCCCAATACAGGCGGCTGCCGTGATTGTAGATCTCATCGTACAGCGGTACGAGATCAGGGCGTTTCTCTCTTATATAATCGAGAATCACAGCCTTGTAGCTGCCGCGCAGATTCAAATTTTCCAGCCAAACGAGATTGCATTGATCTTTTACTCGGTCTATGATTGCCTCGCAGTCCGTGATGCCGGGAAAGATCGGCGAGATGAAGCAGGTGGTACGGATGCCTGCGTCGTGCAGCGTCTTCATGGCCGCAATGCGGCGCTCAATGCTAACGGCGCTGTCCATATCGTCCTTGAAAGCTTCATCCAGCGTATTGATGGAGAAGCCGACTCTTGCGCCGGGAAAGGTTTTGATGAGATCAAGATCTCGCAGCACCAGATCGGATTTCGTTTGAATGCTGAGCTTGATCCCGCTGTCCTGAAGCTGCTCCAGCAGCGTGCGTGTACGCTGATAGATTTCCTCCTGCGGATTGTACGGATCGGTCACCGAGCCGAAGAACAGTTCTTTCCCGTCATACTTCTCAGGGCGCTTGATCTCCGGCCAGTATTTCACGTCCAGAAATTTGCCCCACGGCTCAACGTGATTGGTAAAGCGCTTCATAAAGCTGGCATAGCAATACTTGCAGGCATGTGTACAGCCCACATAGGGATTGACCGAATAGTCGCTTACCGGAAGATTGGACTTGGTGAGTACGCTTTTGACTTTGATTTCTCTGATGATCGGTTCCATATTACTTCCACCTGCCGTAATGGATCTGCTTGTCAAGGTCTGCTACGTTCTGCTCCAGCACCGTTTCATCCGGATCGGCGTATCCGATACCGATAAACACAGGTATCATATACGTCGGAGGCACCTTGAGCTTCTTTTTTACAATATCATGCTCTTCATTGAGCGGAATCCGCATGGAGCAGGCGAGTCCTTCGGCAGTTGCTGCGAGGAAGATGTTCTCGATCACGCACCAGATCGTAGAAAACGGATTCAGCTTGGACACGTATGCGCCGTTTGGATCCTTGCATTTGAACACGGGAACGATCACGTACGGTGCGTTCTTGAGCATGGTGAACTGCCTTGGCATCGCGTAGGCGTACATTTTCTGCGCAAGCGTGGTCGGATAGGGCTTTGGCCTGTTCAAATACGCATCAGCATCGAATTTGTTCGCGATCTTCTTAGCATACTCAAAAGCGCATTCTTTTTCCTCGTCGGTTCGCAGTACGATATAGCTCCAGTTGCGGTTGTGGTTCCACGTCGGCGCTTTGTTGCCTGCTTCCAGAATGCGCCGGATCGCCTCAAAATCGACCTCTTTGTCAAGGAATTCTCTTACAGTCCTTCTTTGATCGATCACATCATAGAAATCCATTTCAGTTTTCCTCCGTTTCCTGGTTCATCAGCATGGTCAGATTCTTTGTAAACGTACGGGACAGATCAATGAGCGTCTTTTGTTCCTCCGGCGTAAACATGGACATTGCCGTATCCTCTGCCCACGTGATATGACGCACGACCTTTTCGCAATATCCGCGCCCTGCTTCTGTCATACAAACGATCTTGTTTCGCTTGTTTTCCGGCACCTCCGTTACCGTTACATAACCCTCCGCAAGCAGGTTCTTGATGATCAGATTGACCGTCTGCTTTGATTGGAAGGTGCGCCCGCAGATGTTCGTCTGCGTCAACCCCTCCTGCGCATAGTAAAGCGCGTTGACTACCAGCAGCGTCTTCATCAGCATGCCGTGACGTTTGGCGTATTCATCATACAAGGCAAACTGCTCATCACGAAACTTGCAGTATAGATATGCGTTCTTCTTATTCTCTTTCGCCACGACACTCATCTTTAGGTCAATTCCTTTACGGTAAATTTCTTTACCATAATAATACCGCGTTTCTCTCTGTTTTTCAAGAGGCCGAAAGAAATTATCTTGAAAATGCCGCTATGATTGCGACAAACATGAGAAAATCTGACATCAGGATAAAATATCAAACTGGTTGTGCTACACTCTATTTTTGAAGGAGTTGATAGCATGAACAAATACACTGAAAGCGAGAAGTCCATCATTACATCTCGCTACTACGACGACAGCCGCCAGATATTTGGCGCTGCAAAGCTCTGTGCCGTCATGAAGGAAAGCGGGATCCGTGCTTCAAGAGAGATGGTATCCGAATTGATGCGGGATATGGGGTTTATCAGTATCCGGCAGCGATCCGTTCCTCAAAGCATGGATACTGGCTGGCTGTGCATTTTCTTTTTCCATTGTAATATGGTCAGTGTCGACAGTTGCACATTTCTGTCATGTACTCAAAATGGTGAAGCACCATTATGCCGCCTTCTTTGGGCCGAAATCTCGGAATGGCTGTCATCATCCGTTCCAATGCTTTTTGATGGGGTGAATCTGAAAAGATCATGGTCTTCATCCTTGTCTGTGAAATAAAAAAAGAGCCAATCGTTTCTTTTCAAAACGATTGGCTGCGAGGGCAACAACTGTATTCAGTTGTTACTTGAATCCGTATCTATCTTTAAAGGGAAAAGCCGCTTTTTCATCTACGAATTTGAAACTACGAAAAACGGCATTTGGGCAGCAGAAAAGCCCGATAAAATCGGGCTTTCTGCCGGGCACATCTTTTTCGTACCCTTTTGATGGCGGAGAAGGGGGGATTTGAACCCCCGCGCCGGTTTCCCGACCTACACCCTTAGCAGGGGCGCCTCTTCGGCCTACTTGAGTACTTCTCCGAATATGTGTTTTCTATATATTTAAACTAATTCATCAAACCAAGGAAATAATCGCTGAAAAACAGGAATATCGCAACTCCTACGCCTAAAATGCCCGTTATCCTGATTGCCCAGATTATGCGAGTGCGGTTGGGACGCTTGTAGAGATGCTTCTCAAACTGGCCGCCCTTTATTACGTTTATCGGCTTTGCTATGTACCATATGCTCCAACCGAGGATGACTACTGCGATTATCTGTTTAGCTATATCCACCGAGGCATCATCCCTTCATAACTTAAATAGCCGCATAATTCTTTTTTTTAGGTGTTGGCGGAGAGGGCGAGATTCGAACTCGCGGCGCTTGCGCGTCACCGGTTTTCAAGACCGGCTCCTTAAACCGCTCGGACACCTCTCCGCATAACGGCTATATCATTCTACCATAACGCTTATTGATTGTCAAATTCTTTTTAGAAATATTTTTTAATCTTTTTTAACTTTTCTTATGACCCTCGCGGGTACGCCGCCGACAATTGTCATGGGCGGCACATCGCGCGTAACTACGGCTCCTGCAGCAACGATGCTGCCGTCGCCTATCGTAACGCCTGAAAGAACGGTTGAATTTGAGCCTATCCAAACGTCGCGCCCTATCGTTATTGGAGAGGGAAGAAGATTTGCGCGCTTTTTTGGGTCTTCGGCGTGGTTTAGCGTGGCAAGCACCACATTGTGCCCGATAAGCGAGCCGTCGCCTATGGTTATGCCGCCCTGATCCTGAAAACTGCATCCTGAATTTATAAATACGTTCTTTCCTATATGTATATTTTTACCGCAGTCAGTATAAAACGGCGGAAACATCGTAAAGGTGTCGTCTATCTCGGTGAGCGTAAGACGGCGCATAAGGCCGCGTATCTCCACGGCTGTGTGGAACGAGGAGTTAAGCTCTGCCGTTATCCTCTGCGCCTCTTCGGAAAGCTGGTGCATAAAAAGGTGGAGCTCGCTTCCCGCATCAACTTCGCGCCCCTCGTTCATTGCAGACAAAAAATCCTTAAGTTCCATATCCTGCGCCTCCTTTTCTATATGCTTATGGTATCACGGCGTGAAGCCCCTTGCAAGAGCACATCTTTAAGTGTAAAATAATTATAGGCCATAAAAGATACAAAAAAGGTAATATTAAGGAGTTTAAAAGATGGATGTGACCGTTTTAAAAGAAAATCTGGAAGCTTTGGGATACGATGTATCGCTTTTTGATACAAAGGAGATGGCGGCCGGCTATCTTAGAAGTAAGATACAAAATAAATGTGTGGGCTTCGGAGGCTCTGTTACGCTTGAAGAAATGGGACTTTATGAAAAGCTTAAAGAGAATAACGAGGTGCTTTGGCACTGGCGCGTGCCCGAGGGCGAAAGCGTTAAAAATATGCGCATGAAAGCAAATGCGGCCGATATCTATATCTCTTCGGTGAACGCCGTGTCCGAGGCGGGCGAGATAGTAAACATAGACGGCACGTGCAACCGCGTTGCCGCCATGCTCTACGGTCACGAAAAGGTATATTTCGTGCTTGGTGAAAACAAAGTCGAAAAAGGCCTTGAGGACGCGATAGCGCGGGCAAGAAACGTGGCCGCGCCGAAGAACGCGGCGCGCATGAGTTTAAAAACGCCGTGCGCAGCAAAGGCCGACCGCTGCTATGACTGCAAAAGCCCCGACAGGATATGCAAGGCGCTGTGCGTCATGTGGCAAAAGCCCATAGGCGGCAATTATGAAGTGGTATTGATCAAAGAAAGCCTAGGATATTAACGAATTTTAAAATTATTATACAGCCGACCTTTTGTATTGAAAAGCGAAACCACATTTGATATAATATAATGACGGATAATTTTAAATCGTACAGGTGGCAAAATTGAAAGAAAAAAAGGAAAAAATAAAATATACAAGTATCGGGGGACAGGCGCTCATTGAGGGCATAATGATGCGCGGTCCCGAGCGCATGGCGTATGTCATAAGAAAGCCGGACAATACGTTTGCGCAGAAGGTAGAGTCTTTAAAGGGCGGCCTGAAGGAACGTATGCCCGTATTCAAGCTGCCGTTCATACGCGGCGTCTATGCTTTTATAGATTCGCTCGTGAGCGGTATAGGCGCTATAAATTATTCGGCTTCGTTTTTTGAGGAGCTCGACGACCCGGATTATAAGCCGTCAAAGTTTGAGACGTTCATGGAGGAAAAGCTGGGCGATAAGATTGGCGGCATACTTATGGCGGTGTCGCTCGTTTTGGGACTTGCAGTTGCGCTGGGGCTTTTTGTCGTTTTGCCCACGTTCCTTGTCGGTACGGTGGGGGAGAGCTTTCCTGTGGTGGGCAAGAACCTGCTTGAGGGCATGGTGCGGCTGGTGATATTCATCCTCTACATTTGGGCAGTGTCGAAAACGCCTGATATCAAGCGCGTTTTCATGTATCACGGCGCGGAGCATAAAACAATATTCTGTTATGAGCATAAAGAAAAACCGACGGTGGAAAACGTAAAGAAATATCCGCGTTTTCACCCGAGATGCGGCACAAGCTTTCTGCTTATAGTAATGATAATCAGCATAATCGTGTTCTCGTTCTTAAGGTGGGACAACCTTCTTCAAAGGAGCCTTTGCCGAATACTTTTGATGCCGGTCGTTATGGCGTTAAGCTATGAGGTGATACGTCTTGCCGGCAAGTATGATAATTTGGCTACGCGCATAATATCCGCGCCGGGGCTTTGGCTTCAAAGGCTTACGACGAAGGAGCCCGACCCGGATATGATAGAAGTGGCGATACGCGCCATAAATCTTGTAAGAGAAGACCTTACCGATGATGAAAAAGAAGAGCTTCTTATAATGCCGGAGCCGAAGAAAAAGGAAGGCGCAGAGAGACCGCCCGACGGCGAAGCTGACGAAGCGGCGGCAGACGCGGGCGAAGCAGCATCCGAAACCGCCGAAGCCGACGAAGCCGATGCAGACACAGCCGAAGCCAATGCAGCCGAAGCCGACGAAGCGACGCCGGACGCGCCGGAGGACGGCGGACGGTGACGGTAAGAGAGGCGCTTGCGCTTTCGGAGCGCATTACGGAAAGGCCGGACGCGCGCCTGCTTATGATGCATGTTTTAAATACGGATGCGGCGGGTCTCATAAGTAAATACCGCGACGAGCTTTCGGATAAGAAAAGGGACGACTTTTTTTCGGCGGTGCGGCGCTGCGCCGACGGCGAGCCTTCGGCGTATATAACGGGGAGGCGGGGTTTTTACGGTCTTGATTTTATCGTAACGCCCGATGTGCTTATCCCGCGTCAGGAAACGGAGCAGCTTGTGGAGCGAGCGCTTGAACATATACCTTATGACGCGCCCTGCCGCGTGCTTGACCTTTGTACGGGAAGCGGATGCGTCGGCCTTTCGATAGCGCACGAAAGACCGCTTGCAAGCGTCGCGCTTTGCGACGTGTCCGAAGGCGCGCTGAATGTTGCAAAAAGAAATTCGCAGGCGCTTGGGCTTAATGCCGATTTTATCCTGGGCGACGTAAGAACGCTCGAGCTTTCGCCCGAAAGCTTCGATGTTATAGTGTCGAATCCGCCGTATATTAAAGACGGATACCGCGATATGCTTGAACGTAAGGTCAGGGATCATGAGCCGCCGCTCGCGCTTTTCGGCGGAGAAGACGGGCTTATGTTCTATAATATGATCACGCGCCGCTTTAAGGATGCGCTCTCGCACGGAGGCGTTATGCTTTTTGAGAGCGGCGACGAATGCGGCGGAAAAAAGATATGCGAAAGCATAGTAAAAATATTTAACGAAAACGGATATAAGGATGCGCGCATGTACGCCGATCTGTCAGGCAATATGCGGATAATCAGCGCGCGCAATGAATGACAAAAATAATATGAAACGGAGAAAAGAGCATGGATCCCAATAAACAGAAGGTGCTTGATACTGTAATAAGCCAGCTTGACAAGACATACGGCAAAGGTACGGTAATAAAAATGAGCGAGGACAGAGTGGAGGACGTTGAGGTGATACCCACGGGCTCGCTTACCATAGACCTTGCTTTGGGGCGAGGCGGTATACCGCGCGGACGAATAACCGAGATATACGGTCCCGAATCGTCGGGCAAGACGACCGTTGCGCTGCATATACTTGCTTCCGCTCAGAAGCAGGGCGGTATAGTTGCATTTATCGATGCGGAACACGCGCTCGACCCCGAATATGCGTCGGCGATAGGCGTTGATATGGACTCGCTGCTCGTTTCCCAGCCAGACAGCGGCGAGCAGGCATTTGAGATAGTAGAGGCGCTTGTGCGCTCGAACGCCATCGACGCCATTGTGATAGACTCTGTAGCGGCGCTCGTATCGAATGCAGAGCTTGACGGCGACATGGGCGACACTCATGTGGGCAGACATGCGCGTATGATGTCGCAGGCGCTTAAAAAGCTTGCAGGATACATAAATAAGGCGAACGTGGCCGTGATATTCATAAATCAGCTTCGTCAGAAGATCGGCGTTGTATACGGCAATCCCGAGGTAACGACGGGCGGCATGGCGCTTAAATTTTACTCGTCGGTACGTCTTGACGTGCGCCGCGGAGAGCCGATAAAGAGCGGCAGCGAGGTAATAGGAAACCGCACCAGGGTAAAGGTAGTAAAGAGCAAGATCTCGGCTCCGTACCGCGAGGCGGAGTTCGATATGATATACGGCAAGGGCATCTCGCGCGAGGGCGAGCTTCTCGATATTGCGGAGAAACTGGGCATAGTTATAAAAGGCGGCTCATGGTATTCCTACGGGGAGCTGAGACTGGGACAGGGACGCGACAACGCAAAAGAATACATAAAGAGCAATCCCGAGCTTTATGCCGAAATAGAAAAGAAGGTAATGGCCGACCCGGAGGCGCTTAAAAATATTTCTTCGCCCAAAAAGGGCGCAAAGAAGGCGGGATCCAAAAAAGGCGCAGAGGTATCGGTAGATATTTCCGCAGACGATGACGAATAAGATTTAGGCTATGATGATCACAGCGATAGAACCGCAAAAGGGAGATCCGAACAGAAGAAACATATTTGCCGACGGCAGATTCGTAATAGGCGTGAGCCGCGAGGTGTGGGATACGTTCGGACTTTCTTTGGGAGACGAGCTTGACGAGGACACGCTTGCGCGCGTCACACAGGCCGAGAATATACGCGCCGCAAAGAAAAAGGCGCTGAATCTTCTCGATCATGCCGACAAATCAAAGCAGGCGCTCACCGAACGCCTTATGCGGGCAGGCTTTGACGATGCGGCGGCCGAGGCGGCCGTAGAGGAGCTTGCCGACGAGGGCGTTATCAGCGACAAGGCATATGCCGAAAAGCTTGCGTATTATTTATATAATAAAAAACTGTACGGCAGGCGGCGCGTAGTGATGGAGCTTATGAAAAAGGGCGTAGACCGGGAAGCGGCTCTCGACGCCGCCGACAATGAAGCTCCCGAGGATATGACGGCCTTAGCGCTTGAGCTTGCGAAAAAGAAGCTAAAGACCGTCAGAAACGAAAAGGATATGGATTACGATAAATTCTTTGCTTATCTTCTGCGTTCGGGCCACGAATACAAAGATATACGCGAAGCGCTGGGGGAAATATTTTAAAAAATATGATGTGGGGGTAGTCATGGAAAAGATAAGAGTGGGGCTCGTATCGCTCGGATGCCCGAAGAACCTGTGCGATTCTGAAAGCATGCTTGCGCTTATCAAGGGCGCGGGATTTGAGATCGTGGGAGACGCCGCCGACGCGGACGTTATAGTTATAAATACGTGTGCTTTCATAGAGGAAGCGCAGAAAGAAGCCATTGACACGATACTTGAAATGGCGGAATATAAAAAGAGCGGCAGCGCGCGCGGCCTCGTAGTGTCGGGCTGCCTTTGTGAACTTTTTGAAACGGAGATACGAGAGCAGTTCCCTGAGGTGGACGCGTTCTTGGGCGTGGGAAGCGGCGACATGATAGTAAACGCCGTAAAGGCGGCCTTTGCTGGCGAGCAGTACGACAGCTTTGAGGACAAGAACGACAAAGTCGCCGTCTCGAAGGAACGCGTGCTTACGAATCCGGGACATTACGCCTATATAAAGATAGCCGACGGATGCGACAACACCTGCTCCTACTGCCTTATACCGGAGATACGAGGCATATACAGAAGCCGCCCCGTTGAGGAGATAGTCGAGGAAGCGAAGATGCTTGCAGAGCGCGGCGTGAAAGAGATAATCCTTGTAGCGCAGGACGTGACGAAATACGGCATTGACCTTTACAACGAATATAAAATACGCGACCTTCTGCCGCTTTTGAATGAGATAGACGGCATAAAACGCATACGCCTTCAGTATATGTATCCCGAAAGGGTACACGGCGACCTTCTTAAGATAATACGCGGCTGCGACAAGGTAGTTCATTACTTCGACATACCGATACAGCATTCGGAGACGCGCATACTTAAAAAGATGAGCCGCCTGGGAAATCCATATCGTCTGGAGATTCTTTTCGACAATATAAGAAGAATTCTTCCCGACGCGGTGATACGCACGACTGTCATAACGGGCTTTCCGAGTGAGACAGACGAGGAGTTCGAGGCGCTTATGCAGTTCGTAAAGAAGATAAAATTCGACCGTTTGGGCGCGTTCCCGTTCTCGCCTATGGAGGGAACGGACGCCTATCATATGCGCGCGCAGATACCCGACGAAGTAAAGACGGCGCGCACCGAAGCCTTGATGGAGGCGCAGGCCGCCATATCGAAAGAGAAGCTAAGTAAACGCATCGGCACGACCGAGGAGGTCATGACGGACGGCTTTGACGACGAGATGAACCTTTACTACGGCCGAACTTACGCCGAATCGCCCGATATTGACGGCTGCGTATATTTCGGTTCGCTTTCGGAGCTTAAGCCCGGAGACATAGTGAACGTTCTCATACTTGACGCAGACGAACACGACTTGTACGGCCGCGACGCCGACAACGCCCCCGACGAAAGCGGGAAGTAAAACGTCCCGCAAGCCGGACGCATCAGAATGTGAGGTGATCACCATTACAACTGCAAATAAGATTACCTTTTTCAGGATAATACTGATCCCTGTTTTTATGCTGTTTTTCTTCGTGCAGAAGGAATGGTCATATTATACGGCCTGCGTCGTATTCATTGTTGCCTCCGTGACGGATTTTCTCGACGGATATATTGCAAGAAAGTACGACCAGGTGACCGACTTCGGCAAGTTCGCCGACCCGCTTGCGGATAAGCTGCTCGTTGCGGCGGCCTTTATAGGCTTCGTGGACGCGTCGCTTACGCCTGCGTGGATGGTGACTGTGATAATTGCGCGCGAGCTTATCGTTACGGCGCTGCGCACCGTTGCGGCGGCCTCGGGTCGCGTTATTGCGGCGAGCTATTTCGGCAAGGTAAAGACTACCGTGCAGATGGTAGTTATAATTTATCTGCTTATTTTCGGCTGGCGCCATCTCTGTATAGGCCCCGTGAGCGTAAATCTCGTATTGAACGTCATAGTGCTTGTGATAACCGTGGCGTCGGGCGTGGATTATCTTTATAAGAACAGGGCGCTTTTAAAAATGGTAAAGTGACGCTTGCATTTTTTTAAAAAACCGTATATACTTTAATACATAATAATGACAAAAGGCGATGAACGAAAGAGTAGCGGACAATGCCGCCTGCAAAGAGAGCGCGCCCGCGTGGTGAAAGGCGCGAAAGGCTCGGCGGTCCGTGAAGTGCATTCGGGAGCCGGACGGGTGAAACTTAAGTAGCCCGCCACGTTTGACCGCGTTACAGGTCTTAGCCTAAGTTTAAGTTATAAATCAGGGTGGAACCGCGGTATATTTATGCCGCCTCTGTGTATACGGAGGCGGTTTTTTTATTAAAACACAGGGAGGTATATAAATGAAAGTATTCAACACGCTTACAAACCAAAAAGAAGAATTCGTGCCGATGGACAAAAACGAAGTAAAGATCTACGCTTGCGGTCCTACGGTATATAACTTTTTCCATATAGGCAACGCGCGCCCGTTCATCATATTCGACACTTTGCGCAGATATCTTGAATATCGCGGCTACGGCGTTAAATTCGTGCAGAATTTCACGGACGTTGACGACAAGATAATAAAAAAGGCCAACGAAGAGGGCATTTCCTCGGCCGAGGTGGCGAAGAAGTATATCGACGAGTATTATATTGATGCGAAGGGACTCGGCATCCGTCCGGCAACGGTGCATCCGAAGGCGACGGAGAATATAGACGCGATAATAGAGCTCGTCAGTACGCTTATCGAGCGCGGCTACGCATACGCAAGCGGCGGCGACGTATATTACAGCACGAGAAAGTTCAGAGAATACGGAAAGCTGTCTCATCAGCCGCTTGAAGACCTCGACATGGGCGCAAGGATCGAAGTGACCGACGTAAAGCGCGATCCGGCCGACTTTGCGCTTTGGAAGGCGGCAAAGCCCGGAGAGCCCTACTGGGACAGCCCGTGGGGCAAAGGTCGTCCCGGCTGGCACATAGAATGCTCGGCAATGGCAAACAGATTTTTGGGCAAGACGATAGACATACACTGCGGCGGCAAGGACCTAGTGTTCCCGCACCATGAAAACGAGATAGCGCAGTCGGAAGCTGCAAACGGCGTGGAATTTGCGCATTACTGGATGCACAACGGCTATATAAACGTGGACAATACGAAGATGTCAAAGTCTTTAGGGAACTTCTTCACCGTGCGCGACGTGGCCGAAAAATACGGCTACGAGCCGATACGCTTCTTTATGCTTTCGGCGCATTACAAGAGCCCGATAAATTATACGGCGGACACCATAGAGATGGCGAAAGCGTCGCTTGAGCGACTCTACAACTGCCGCGAGAACATGGAATACGTATTAAAAGCGCCTGTGGACGCAGATCCCGACGAACGCGACCGCGAATTCATAGACGGCCTTGAAAAATTCAGAGAACGCTTTATAGAGGCGATGGACGACGATCTTAATACCGCCGACGCTATAAGCGTGATATTCGACCTTGTGCGCGAGATAAACACTTATATGAATCTCGACACGAAAAACAAAACTGCCATAGAAGCGGCAAAGAGCATGTACGACGAGCTTTGCGGCGTTTTGGGGCTCGGCGTGACCCAAAAAACGGCTTCAATAGACGATGAAGTACAGGCGCTTATAGACGAGCGCCAGGCGGCGAGAAAGGCGAAGAATTTCGCCCGCGCCGACGAGATAAGAGACGAGCTGAAATCGCGCGGCATAATCCTTCTCGATACGAAGGAGGGCGTTAAGTGGAAATACGAGAACGCGTAACAGGCATATCCCTCTACGCGCCGAAAACGGACGCCGAGGCGCGCAATTACGCACCGGTGACGCTTGCGTATATAGGCGACGCCGTGTATGAAACGATGGTGCGCGAGCACCTCATACACGAAAAAAGCCTGCCTTCGCATATATTGAGCCGCCGCGCGAAAAGATTCGTTTCGGCGGCGGCGCAGAGCGCCATATACGACGCGATGGCGGACGAGCTTACCGAGGACGAGGCCGACGTATTCCGCAGGGGACGAAACGCAAAGCCTGCGACCGTGCCGAAGAATACTGAAGTTATAGTATATAAGAAGGCGACGGGCTTCGAGGCGGTGTTCGGGTATCTCTATATCACGGGCAAGCACGAACGCATACGCGAGCTGTTCATGAAGATCGTGAAAATGGACTTATGAAAATATCAACAAAGCTGCAGCGAAATGAAAATCGCTGCGGCTTTTTTGTTTTCTTTTTGCGGTGATTTTTGTTTCACACTAATATTTTACCACAAACGAGAAACCGAGGCGACTGTCTTCAGCCGCCTCGGTCTCTTGCTTTTTAGGGACTGTTTCGCTGCAGCCTATAGTGACAGTTTATACTGTCATTTTGATGGAATAAATATTATTCATCTTAGCTTTTGCGACAAAAACGGAACATAATTTAATAACCATATCTTGATTTTATGCACCAAATATAGTACAATAACAAGCATAAAATAAATTTGGAGGTTCAACATGGAGAGTTTAGAGCCGAAAAAACTTGCGTTGATACGCATGCTGCAGATATTTAAGACATACAGCGATTACGATCATCCGCTGAAGCAAGCGGATATTGCACATTATCTTAACAGCGACTACGGCATTGTTATCGAAAGGAAAGCAATAAGCAGGAATATCTCATTGCTTAGGGAAGCCGGGTTTGAAATTGAGTCAAGACGCGCCGGCAGTTATCTTGATGAACGAGATTTTACCGACGCCGAGCTTCGCATCCTTATTGACGGTGTGCTTTCAAGCAAACATATTGCACCGAAGTATTCCAAAGATCTTATCGATAAGCTTTGTTCTCTTTCAAGCATGTATTTCAGATCGCATGTAAAGCACATTCATAAGGTAAACGATTGGGATAAAACCGAGAATCAGGCGCTTTTCTATAATATTGAGATCATCGATGAAGCCATAGAACAAAAACGGCAAATACGCTTTGACTACAACAAATACGGCACAGATAAAAAACTGCATAAGACTAGGACGCACCACGCAAGCCCCTATCAGCTTATTTTGCATAATCAGCGCTACTATCTTATGGCACGCAATGAATATTGGAAAAACATGGCCTATTACCGCCTCGATCGGATCACCAATATGACCATAACCGAGGATAAACTCGTTCCGATCACTTCGGTTGAAGGACATGAAAACGGTATCAATTATAAAGAATTGGCAACAGCACTCCCTTATATGTACACCGACAAACCGGAACGGGTCGAATTTATCGCACAAGACTACATCATCGATCAGATCATCGACTGGTTTGGCAAGGATATCCGTATTAGTAAACATGGAGAAAAGCAGCTTAAGGTTTCGGTAAAAGTCAGCCCAATGGCAATGGAACACTGGGCTATGCAGTATATCGATCATGTTGAGATCGTTTCGCCGGAATCTCTGCGCGACCGAATGAGAGAGGCTTTGGAGAACGGTTCGGAGAAGTATAAGAAGAGGTCTGATACCGACATTGGGGAAAAGCAGAACAGATAAATAACAACTCTAACAAGGAGTGTACAGAGAATAAAGGATGATAAAGAGCGCATTAAGGTAATGTGCGAAGATGACAATTGTTTTAGGTTTGTATTCTCGGATGGCACCAAGAAGAACAAAATAGCATATGCGGATGTTGAAAAAGAACTCACTTCAATTTGTTATTTTGTTTAAACCTGACGTAATATCAGAACCGTCTCATACTAAAACTCCGACAACCCAAAAAAGGATCGTGATTTCACGGTCCTTTTTTAATGCTCAAAGGCAACCTCCCATATTTGGTACATGCCATAAGTTAAATTATTATCAGTACGGGCAGGGAGGCTATATATGAGTGACAATAAGTCGGATAACAAGTTTGAACAACTCAGTATATTTGATATTTTGAAAATGTCTAGTGCAGCTGGGGCTGATTTTTCGAGTGATGAACTCGAAGCCGCAATCGGAAAGCTTCAAGAATGGCAGTCTCGTGCCAAATGTCGAGAGAAGAAGGAAAAAGAAAAGCGTGAACGCGAGGAAGCTGAACGTAAAGCACGCGAAGAAAAAGAACTCAAAGAAGCCCATATACAGGAAGTAACCTGCATGGACCTTCCTTTGGACTGGAATAACGTGTTTAATTCGGATGTCCGTGCGCAAGGCGTACACACGGACAGTATTCCTGATGCTTTGATAATCAGTCTGACCACACTCGGAAAAGTAGATATTGAATACATTTCTTCGATTACAGGTTCAGACTATAAGACTGTTATCAGCACTCTCAAAGGGGCAATCTATCAAAATCCGGATACGTGGGGTGAGTATTTCTATAAGGGATGGGAAACTGCGGAAGAATACCTGTCCGGAAATCTTATGCGGAAGTGGAAATCCGCAAAAGAGGCAAATAAAGAGTATAACGGATATTTTTCCGACAATATAAAAGCAATTGAGAAGCTCCTTCCCCCTACAGTTGCAACGAAGGATATTTATATCACGCTCGGATCTCCTTGGGTTCCGGCTGATATTATTGATGATTTTATACTTCATTTGTTCGGAGATCCATTCAAGCACGGTTGGAGTTGTTACAATAAAGATGAAATAACAGGATCGTGGAAAACAATACATGATGAGATCACCGGAACTTGGGAAATACCGTGCAAATCAAGATACAATCACAGTGTCGGCGTCAGAAAAACATATGGAACCGACAAAATGGAAGCTCTTCATATCCTCGAAAAAACTCTTAACATGAAAAGCGTCGCTGTTACCGACGAAATAAGTTGCCCTACCAACAACTCCGGTAAAAAGCGAGTTATCAACAAAGCAGAGACGGTGGCGGCAATTGAAAAGCAACAGAAACTCATAAAAGAGTTTCAAAAATGGGTTTGGGAAGACGACGCAAGAAAAGAAAGACTTGAAATCATTTTTGAAAACAATTTCAGTTGTGTCCGAAGAAGACTATTTGATGGTTCATTCCTTGAGTTTCCGGGCATGTCGCCTGCTGTGCAGTTGTATCCTTATCAGAAAGACGCGGTCGCACGCATCATATTACACCTAACACCCTTCTGGCTCACGATGTGGGCGCCGGAAAGACTTATGTCATGATAGCGGCAGGACAGGAAATGCGCAGAATGGGGCTATCAAAGAAAAACCTGTATGTAGTACCCAACAATATCGTCGGTCAGTGGCGGAATACTTTTACGCTGATGTACCCGAATGCAAAACTGCTCTGTGTTGATCCTAAAACTTTTACACCGCAAAAGCGTGAAAACGTACTTAAACAAATAAGAGATCTTGATTATGACGGTATAATCATGGCTTACAGTTGCTTTGAAAAGATACCTCTCTCAAAGGACTATTATCATGAAGAGTTAGAAGCAAAAAAAGAGAACGTGGCAAATGTGTTAAACCAAAAAGGCAAAGCTACGTCAAAGCTGAAGAAAAAGCAAGAAGCTATCAATAAAGCGCTTTCGGAAATTGCTATTGCCATTGATGATATGTACGACGCCGTCTATTTTGACGAACTTGGAATTACACGACTGTTCATTGACGAAGCGCACAATTTCAAAAATGTTCCGCTTGAAACGAAAGCGAATAATGTTCTCGGCATAAACAGCACCGGTTCTAAACGATGCCGGGATATGATGGACAAAGTTCATATGGTGCAGAAAAAGAATGATGGCAAGGGCGTTGTGCTTGCCACCGGAACACCTATTAGCAACTCCATCACCGACGCATATATCATGCAGCAGTATCTTCAGAGCGGTGAGCTTGGAATGCTTGATTTGCAAAGCTTTGACAGCTGGATCGGAATGTTCGCTGAGAGAGTTACAGAATTTGAAATTGACGTGGACACAAGTACTTATCGTCTTGCAACACGATTTGTAAAGTTTCATAACCTTCCCGAACTTGCATCTCTGCTTTCATCAATTGCCGATTTTCATCAGGTTGATGAATCAGCAGGTATTCCTGCATTTGACGGATACAACGATGCACTTGTCTCGAAGACTCCGGCATTTGCTGCTTATCTGGCAGATATATCTACAAGGGCGGATGACGTAAGGCGAGGGCGAGTGAGCAGGAAAGAAGACAATATGCTGAAGATCACTACCGACGGCAGAAAGGCGGCATTGGACTTAAGACTTGTCGATTCTTCGGCGACGTTTACCTATCTGTCAAAGGTCGCTCGTTGCTCCGAAAACGTAGCGGACATATATTTCAAGACCTATGCAAATAAGAGCGCTCAAATCATTTTCTGCGATACTTCAACACCAAAGACCGGATTTAATATCTATTCTGAGTTGAGAGACAGGCTTGTTCTGCTTGGCGTACCGGCTGACAAGATTGCCTTTGTCCACGATGCAGAAACCGAAGTAAAAAGATCTCTGCTTTTTGCAAAGGTCAGAAGCGGCGATATCAGAGTCTTGATCGGTTCAACGTTCAAACTGGGGCTCGGCGTCAACATTCAGGAGCGCCTTATTGCGCTGCATCACATTGATGTTCCGTGGAGACCGGCAGATATGACGCAGCGTGAAGGAAGGATCCTTCGTCAGGGAAATACATGCGGAAAGGTTTATATCTACCGTTATATCACGGTAGGAAGCTTTGACGCATATTCATGGCAGCTTCTTGAAACGAAGCAGCGCTTTATTTCCGGATTGCTTTCCGGATCGCTTACCGAGCGAAGCGGTGCTGAAATTGAAGATACAGTCCTTGATTATGCAGAAGTAAAGGCGCTTGCCGTAGGTGATCCGCTTGTAAAACAACGTGTTGAAGCCGCTAACGAATTGACCCGATACTTGACTCTTCAACGCAAACTTGTCGAGTCGAGGATCCGGCTTGAAAAAGAGTTGCTTGGGATCCCCGGTCAAATAGAAAACCAAATCAAGCTTATAGAAAACTGCGGTTTGGATATTGCATATTACGCGGAATGGAAGAAGTTCAATCCTCCTGTTGAAGACAACAAGTTGAAAAAAGAGGAGGCGGAAAAACGAAAGCTTCTTCGTGAGTTTATCGGTACTGCGATTAAGGATAACATGCTGGAGACAAAAGAAAAAACACTTATGTCATATTGGGGATTTGATATTGTCCTTCCCGCAAACATGACAAGTGAAAAGCCATATGTTTGGCTTAAAAGGAGCGGAAAATACTACGTTGAACTCGGAGATACGGATATAGGTAATCTGATACGTATTGACAATTATCTGGATTCTCTCGAAGAGCACCTGATCAAACTGAAGATGAATCTTGAAAAGTTGAAAGAAAAAGAACGCGATATACGGTTTGAGTTGGCTAAAGACGAGAGCTACGCAGACAAGATTGAAACCTATAAGAAAAAAGTTGAAGAACTTGATAAGAAGTTGGGAGTGAACAAAAAATGAGCGACGTTAAACTAACGAATATACCCTCAATGACAGTTGGAAAAATGGTCAATAAACTAAGTCACGCCTACAGCACCGTCATCAACAACGGATTACCCATCAAAACCATGCCCTCCGTTATGCTTTGGGGCCCTCCGGGCGTAGGTAAATCTCAGGCTGTCAGACAGATAGCCAAAGAGATTAAAAACGCCACAAAGAAAGACGTTCACGTAACCGACGTAAGACTTCTTCTGTTTAACCCGATAGATCTTAGAGGTATCCCCACTTCAAATGCGGATAAAACACTTGCAGTTTGGCTGAAACCGCAGATCTTTCAGATGGATCCATCGGACAATTTGGTAAATATCTTGTTCCTTGATGAAATCTCTGCTGCGCCTCAGTCTGTTCAAGCCGCCGCATATCAGATAACGCTGGATCGAATTGTCGGAGAACATAAGCTCCCGGACAATTGCATCGTTATCGCAGCCGGTAACCGTACAACAGACAAATCGGTTGCATTCAAAATGCCGAAAGCTCTGGCAAACCGTCTTATGCATATTGAAGTTGAAGGAAGCTTCAAATCGTGGAAAGAGTGGGCAATTACTTCCAGTATCAATGATAAAGTGATCGGATTTCTATCATTCAGGCAGAATTATCTTATGGGATTTGATCCAGGCAGTGATGATTTGCCGTCAATTGAAGATATATTCGACGGGAAAATGCCAAAGATGCCTCAAAATACAGACGCTATGTACGCCCTGACCGCTTCAATGACTTGTTATGCGCGTGCTCATAAAGATAATATTGGGCGGATCGCCAATTCAATTCGTTACGCAGACAAAATGCCCCCGGATTTCAGCGCGGTTCTGCTTAAAGACTATATGTACATCGAAAAAGACTTCAAGCAGACATTGATGACTATTCCGGAGTTCAGTAAATGGCTGCAGACAAAAGGGAGTTTGATGAATGGTTCTGTCAGATGAAAAGAAAAAAGAATATATGAAGCGACTCCTGATGTCGCGCATGCGCCTGCTCATAAACAATGGCTTCTACGGCTTGCTGTTAATGCACATGATTTATTCGATTGATGAAAACTGTGAAACAGCCGCCACAGACGGACGCCGGATATTCTTCGGACCGAAGTTTCTGGACGAACTCAGTGATTCGGAACTTGATTTCATTATGATGCATGAGATACTTCACGTCGTTTTGCAACACTGTATGCGTCAAGGAAATCGTGATAACGAACAATTTAACATTGCCTGTGATATCGTTGTCAACTCAAATATTCTGTTGTCAAATAATATGAATCGAAAGGCGATCACTCTGAAAAAATATGGGGAATCCATGCACGTAGCTCCAGATGGGAAAGAAGGATATGAGTACACTGCAGAACAGATCTACGGAATGCTTCCGCCGCCTCCCAAAAACAGGAAACCAAAACCTGCTTTGATTGGAACCTTGGGCGAGTCGGGAGGCTATGCCGAAGAAGGAGATGAAGAAGGAGACGCAAAAGGAGCCGAAGAAGGAGACGCACCCCCCAGTGCTTTGGGGCGAGCAAAACAAAAACAAGACAAGAAAACAGATGCTCCGGCAGTTTGGGATGATCACACTCGTTGGGGAATGGAGAAAGAAGACGATACCCTCAGAGACGTTTGGGTCAAACGTTTTGAAGATGCTTGTGAAGCGATATCTATTCGCGATCCGTCTAATCAAAGAGGCCTTCTCCCGTTGTTCGCGGAACGATTATTCAAAGAATTACGCAAACCTCAAACAGATTGGCGTATGATATTGAACGATTTTGTTCAGGAAGAAATTGTGGACTACTCTTTTACTCCGCCCGACAGACGTTTCGACGAGAGCCCATTTTTCTTGCCCGACTTTAATGACAAAGACGATCTGGTTGAAGATATTCTGTTTATGATTGATACATCCGGAAGTATGTCTGACGATATGATTACTGCTGCGTATTCAGAAGTTAAAGGAGCTATCGATCAGTTTGACGGTAAACTGAAAGGGTGGCTTGGGTTCTTTGATGCGGCAATTATTGAACCAAAACCTTTTACATCACTTGAAGAGTTTAAAATCATAAAGCCTGCAGGCGGCGGAGGAACGGACTTTCAAATAATTTTTGAGTACGTCCACAAACATATGCAGGATAAGCTCCCGGCAAGTATCATAATTCTGACAGACGGTTTTGCGCCGTTTCCGAAGGAAAAACTGTCTATGGGGATCCCAGTGTTGTGGCTGTTAAACAATGAAGAAGTCAATCCGCCTTGGGGAAAAATAGCAAGAATCACCGTCTGACAAATTGCTTTTTCTTAAAATCATTACCTCCCGATTTTGGTGCATTACTTACGGTATCATTATACCGTAAGATGAAATACACGATGAGACAGGGAGGTAATAATATGTTGTTTTATAAAGCCACCGCAATGCTTGGCGATGAAAAATGGGTGGAAGGAAACAATGATCGAAGAGTAAAAGAAGAACGAACAAGACAAATTGCGGGAAAAAGCGAAGATTACAATGAGCGATACAAAAAAGGGACATACTGCTTTATTTCCAATCTCGGTCTCAATGAGATCACATGTGGGATCATTTCCCCTTCGTCGATCGATGCCAAAAAGTTGGCGCGTTCTTATTTCAAATATCTCGGTATTATCGCCAAGGACCTGGATGTATATGAGATCACCTTTTCTTCCATGAAGAATCTTCTCAGTAGCGCAGACCGCTGCAATTATATCGAGGACGATGATGATGTTCTTGAGCGTTTTGATCTTGATAAGATCAGCGGATATAATTATGGAATCGAATATGGTGAAAACCTGCTCGGCGAGGTAACGGATAGATCCTCGTTGTATGAATCTTCAAGAAAGCTCCTTGCGGAAGAAACATTGCGCCCGGAGCTTGACAGGATCTACTCCAAAAAGACAAATACTAAAGCTTTTGGTCATCCTGTGCATTATATGATTGAAACCGACGACCGGGATACTCGCAAAGAGTTATCGCACACACTTCTTCAGGCACTGTATGACAATGATCGTATCAAGAGTCGCCGTTATTGCTTCATTGATTTTTTTCCGGGGCGGAATTTTTCGCACATCGTATATGATGCTCTGTATAAGAGCTGTATTGGAGGTGCGATCCTGGTTCGTTATATGGCAAAAGATGATTCCGATGACGACGATTACGCAAACAGCGAGATGGAAACAATCTTGGCTCTTTGCGAAACAATGATGAAATACCGCAATCAGGTGTTGACAATATTCTGCTTGCCGCGCACCTGCGAAAAGGTAAAAAAACTATTCTGTGAAAACCTCGGTTCCATTGGAATCGTGGAGATCAAAGAGGATCTTGCCGACATTGAAAAATCAACAGAATATTTGAAAATGCTTTGCGGGGATAACCACATAAGACCTGACAAGAAGCTGTATAAAGATTTGGAACCCGAAAAACAGTATTTGCCTGATGAACTTCGCGCCATGTTCAACGAATGGTACAACGATAAAATGAAGACGTCCGTTTTCCCGCAGTATAAAGATATTCAGGTTTGCCGTAAAGAAACGATAAAGGAAGTCGCTCGCGGTACAGCGTATGACGACCTTAACGAGATGATCGGCCTTGCAGACGCAAAAGCCGTCATAGGCAAAGCGTTGAATTATTACAAGCTTCAACGGATATATAAGGATAAAGGCGTCAAGCAGGATCGTCCGTCAATGCATATGGTGTTCACCGGGAATCCCGGGACTGCCAAAACGACTGTCGCGCGGCTTTTTGCCCGTATCATGAAGGAAAACGGATTGCTTTCCAAAGGTCAGCTCGTTGAGGTGGGCAGAAGCGATCTCGTCGGAAAATACGTCGGCTGGACGGCACAGATCGTAAAAGACAAATTCAAAGCGGCGATGGGCGGCGTACTGTTTATTGACGAGGCGTATTCGCTTGTGGATGGCCGCGCCGGATTGTTCGGTGATGAAGCGATCAATACCATCGTTCAGGAAATGGAAAACCGCAGGGAGGATCTTGTTGTGATCTTTGCAGGTTATCCCGATGAAATGGAGTCGTTTCTGAATAAGAATCCCGGTTTGCGTTCACGCATTGCCTTCCATGTGCCCTTCGCGGATTACACTACAGAAGAACTGTGCGAGATAGCAAAGATGATAGGAAGATCAAAAGGAATTACTTTAACAGACAAGGCGATTGAAAAGTTGTCGGTCGTGTTTGAAAGCGCAAGAACAAGGACGGATTTCGGCAACGGAAGATTCGTCAGAAATCTGCTTGAAATATCTAAAATGAATCAGGCAAACCGAATTCTCGCAATGGATCCGGATCTCGTAGACGCAAAAACGCTTATGTCCCTTAAAGATGAAGATATAGAGATCCCGGCTGTAAAAAGCGAGTTAAAGAAACGTACTATAGGATTTGCTTCTTAAGCACCAAATCAGGTGCGCTACAAACGATAATATATCTACGAAATAAGAATGATAAGAGAGGTTTTGAAAGTGAAAGAGTTTGAAAAGATCATCGGCTACGAAGCGATCAAACGGGAACTTATACAGATAAGCGACGTTCTTGCAAATAACGAAGTGTATAAAAAGCTGGGCGTAACTTCTCCGCGCGGACTTCTGCTTCACGGAGATCCCGGAGTCGGAAAAACGCTGATGTCAAGCGCTGTGATCGCCGAAAGCGGACGTAAGGCTTTCATCTGCCGTAAAGATAAGCCCAACGGTGATTTCATCAAGGCAATTAAAAAGACGTTTACGGATGCAAAAGCCGCAGCGCCTTCCATTGTGTTTCTTGACGATATGGATAAGTTCACAAACGGAGACGATCGTCACCCCGATGCGGAAGAATACGTTACCGTTCAGTCGTGTATTGACGATATCAAGGGAAAGGAAGTATTTGTCCTCGCTACTGCAAACAGTCTTCGCGCTCTGCCGCGTTCGCTTCTTCGCGCCGGACGGTTTGATCGTGTGATCGAAGTTAATAATCCTCGCGGTGAAGATGCGGTGAAGATCATCAACCATTACATAAAAAATAAGAAATTTGTCGGCGACATTGACGCCGCCGTAGTTGCAAAAATCATGGACGACCGTTCCTGTGCAGAACTGGAGACTGTCATCAATGAAGCCGGGCTTTACGCAGGCTTTGAACGCTCAGATGCAATAACGATGGAGCATTTTATGAAAGCGTGCCTGCATACTGTTTATGATGTGCCTAATGAAGTGATGAACGTTGCCGCACCTAAAACAGATCTTTCAAATGGAAAAGATAAAAGAGCGCGTATCGTGTATCATGAAGCGGGCCATGCAACCGTTGCAGAAGTATTGGATCCCGGTACCGTGACGCTTATCTCGGCTTACAGCAGCGAAGGGCAGTCCAGCGGATTTACTTCATACTATCGAAGCAATGCAAGGCATTCTACAGAAACCAGATATGCACATATTTGCGGATCGCTTGGAGGCATAGCGGCATTGGAGCAGAAATACGGGATCGTTGACGTCGGGTCTTCGAACGATCTTGATCATGCATTCGGTTCTGTTTGGGATCTTGTTACAGAGAACTGTGTATGCGGCTTCAGTTTACACAGCAACGGTTTCGACGATTCTTCGGAACTCAGATCGAAACAGGAACAGGCGGTATCGTCCGAATTGGAACGATGGTACAGAAAAACAAAAGAGATCCTGTCTGTCAACCATGATTTGTTTGAATCCATTGCGTCCGAACTGTCTGAAAAAGGGATCCTCACCGCGGCAGATATCGGCCGCATCAAGCACAGCTGCCGGGTCATCCCAGTCGTAATCTGATCCGGGACCATGTATATCAAACGGCTCACGATCGATAATTTCGGATCGATCACGCATTTTGATATGCAGCTTCCTAAAACAGTTGCGCTGATCGAAACATGTGACTCACACGCGTTAGCTTCAGCTGTTAGGATCCTTTTGCTGTACGCCTCAACAGATGACATTGACCCGCCGGTCGCGGCGGGTCAATGTACAAAACTGTATGCCGAAGTGATCGTTGATAATTTGAAATATCAGGTCAAATCGAACGTCGTTTCGACAAAGATATCAGCAGTTCGAGTCAATAAAGACGGGACAGTAGAAGAAGCGGCTTACGACTACTCTTCAGTTATGAGACGCTGCGAGGAGGAAAATAAGATATCCTTTTTTGATGGATCAAAAAGCGGGGCGAATTACGGTTTGGAGCGGTATGAAGCAAAAGAGGAATGCAACCGCACAAGTGAGCTTGCTCGTGCTACCGATGGAATGGGAGCTACAAGCTCGTTTAAAAGGTGCCTAAAGGATCATTTGAATCGAAGATCCGCCGCAGCAGCAGACGAGGATAACTGTGCAATACGTTTTATCGATACGGTTTGCTTTTGGGATGATTTCGGGAAAATGCGTGATCTGCATTATGAGGGGAAGCCGTTGTTAGTGAAAGATCCGTCGCCGGATAATGTCAACTTGATCAAAAAATACTATCATAAAATCGATCGGCAAAAGTTGTTGATCATGCATCAAATAAGGATTGCTAAATGAAAACTATGATTTATGAATTTGAATCCGTATTGCAGGAAAACGGCGGCGTTTCATGTAAAGGGATCAACGCCGCCGTTAATAGCCTCGTTGAAAAATATAAGGAGGAAAATGCTCTTCTTCTCTGTCCTTACATATCGCGAAGGATCGGGATCGCGGAATGGATCGTTAGGTGGGATATGCGGCAAAGATATGCAAAATCAAAGCAGTAATGACTTTTATTATTCTGCTGCCCGTCTCAATTCCTTCCACACCTTGACCATTGCATAGGTGTCGAGTTCACAGTATTTGAGCAGATTTCGGCGCGTTATTTTTTGCTCTTTGGCCGTCATTTCTTCCATCGCCGGGAAAGCGTTCATCGCTTCACCGCCGTTATGAATGCCTTCAAGGTTATGATAATCAAGCGACGGATCATCGGGAAAAATCGCCGGAAGCACAC
Organism: Clostridia bacterium; assembly: GCA_017405765.1. Taxonomy (NCBI): domain Bacteria; kingdom Bacillati; phylum Bacillota; class Clostridia; species Clostridia bacterium. The sequence goes on along the minus strand of JAFQZS010000009.1, from coordinate 8,287 downwards.
TCTTGATCGAAAAACTTCCGCCCATTGCACGGTTATAATACCAGCCGGACCGGAACGGAACAAGCAGATCGACTATATGATCACATATATTCAGCAAGTGCTCGGAAAGATCCGGGAAGATCTCGGCAAGTTCTTTGATGCGTGTGCATTCAAAAGTTTTGTTATACGCCGTGATACATACGTTCATCGGGATATCTTCGCATAGCCTTTCTGCAAGAGCTCGCCTTGGATCGGTCCCAGGCTCGGCGAGGAACTCTTTGTGCAGAAGCTCGCCGCCGTCATGTTCAATGTAATGCAGAGAATACTGAAAAGGAATTTGAGCATACGGCTTCGTTCCTATATATTTGGGAATGACCGGCTGCATCGTCTCAAAATCGAGAAAGTACAGGGGATATGACAGACCGTTCAAGAAGCGTTTGATGTTTTGCTTGTCTATATGAGTTTCCCTTTTATGAAGCGCAAAATCAATTTGCCTCATTTGCTTGTCATTACTGATCCGTCCGGAGCGTTCCAGCGATTCAAAGGAAATGAGCCCTGCTTTGTAGCAGGCAAGTTTTTTTGCAAAGAATAAGTTATACAGATCGAAAACAGACGGTTTAGGCAAATCGCGTGTGCAATATCCCCAGAAATTGCACATGTAAGGCGACTTACAGCGAACAGACAAATCGAGAGCAGGCTCTTCGGCACTTTCCAACATTACCTGAGCGGTTTTGATATTCGCTTCTATCTGAGCCCATTCGCTCTTAATATTATCAGATATGTCAGTTATACGAAACAACTCGTCAAGCCTAAGTTCTCCGTCAAAAACATACGCTCCGTTCAAATATACTAAATATGTTCCGGTCACCTTTACGCCGCAGTGCTCCAACACATATTTTTGATAAGATACGTCGGCGTAATAGACTTCTTTGTCATCATGAGTAGAGCTTTTTACTTCATAGATAGCCCAGCCGCCGTTTTCCCGCCGTAATATATCAACGGCGCAGTATAATCCCTCATAAGCAAACGATGCTTCGCATATTACAGGCGTTTCTTTCAACATTTCAATGCGTGTGTTATCGATCATCTTGGAAAGATCGATCTTTTCTCCCTCATATGATGTGACATCAACATAATCACCGAAAATCCCCATAGCAAGATCGCCGACTTCGTTGCCTGCCGCAAGACGTGCCGTAACGTCACTTTCTATGTGCATTTCTTCCGGCTTATACTTTTGGAGCCATGCGATCTTCGGGCATTGCCAAAGACCGCAATATTTGGATTTGGAAAAATTAAGCATAATAACCTCCACTGCGGCGCTGCTTTCATTTTAACATGACAATATGAGCTTTATCAATATTAAAGCTTATATCAGGAACCAAAAATGGTGCATTTTATATGGTATTATATATTTAGCCGCAAATCAGGAGCATAAAAGCGATGGAATACGTGATGCCGGATCATAAAAAGCTGCGAAAATAAGGTATGTTTGTATTTATCGGATCTTCTATTGGGAAATGTTATAAAAAAGCAGCTAAACCATAATTGCCGGGATCGTCATGGTAATACCGGGACCGTTTTTATGAATTTTGGAACAAGAAAATGATATGGGAGGAAACCTCAATGAAATATAGTCTTTACAAAGCCCGAACTGAACGAAAAGATAATGCTGACACAAAAAGAGTCGAGCTGCATCTGCACACCAAAATGTCAGCCATGGATGGAGTATCCTCTCCCGAAGCGTTGATCTGTCGTGCAGTTGAGTTTGGACATAAAGCGGTCGCCATCACAGATAATTATGTGGTACAGGCGTTTCCCGAGGCATTTCGAATTGCCGAACAGCTTGCGAATAAGGGAACGCCAATCAAAGTGATTTACGGCATGGAAGCGATTATACGTGACGCCGAAACGGGTTTTCAGTCTTGCGCAGTTCTTTTGGCTAAGAGTCAAAAAGGACTGAAGAATCTGTATAAACTGGTGTCGTGGTCGCATATTAAAAACCTTTACAAGAACACGCCCTGCGTTACAAAGGAAAAATTGAACGAATTGCGTGACGGTTTGTTTATCGGGTGTTGCACGTCTGGAGAACTGTTTCGAGCCGTGATTGATGAGAAACCGCGGGAAGAACTTCGCAGAATTGCAGAATACTACGACTATTTAGAGATACAACCGATCGATACATACCGTTCTGTGTTTGAAAACGACAGAACGATAACGCAAGAGCAACTTATGGAATACAACCGAGTTGCAGTTGGCTTGGGAGAGGAATTAAACATTCCTGTTTGCGCCGCTGGAAACGTGTACTTCTGCGACCCCGAAGACGAAGTCTATCGCCGCATTCTTATGCATGGACGCGGTGCGAAGAACGCCGATGATCAGGCACCGTTGTATTTGAGGACAACTGATGAGATGCTTGACGAGTTTTCTTATCTGGGGGAGAAAAAAGCACACGAAGTAGTCGTGATCAATCCGAGCCGCATCGCCGATAGTATAGAAGTTTTACAGCCGATTCCAAATAGTATGTTTCTCCCTCATATTGACGGTTCGGATGATGAACTGCAAGCGTGCGTTCGTTCTCGTGCAAAAAGGATCTACGGAGATCCGTTACCTGGTGTTGTGAGCGACCGTCTTGGATATGAGCTTAAAACAATCATTGAAAACGGATTCTCGGTTATCTATGTTATTGCCAAACGCCTGGTTGAAGATTCCGAAGCGCACGGCTGGCATGTCGGATTTCGCGGTTCTGTCGGCTCTTCACTTGTCGCTTTTCTTGCCGGGATAACCGAGGTCAATCCTCTGGCGCCGCATTACGTTTGTCCTTCCTGTAAGCATACTGAGTTTTTTGCAGACGGTACAATAGGATCGGGCTTTGATCTGTCTGATAAAGCCTGCCCGATTTGCTCTTCAAAAATGAACGGCGACGGGCATAACGTTCCTTTTGAAACTTTTGCAGGATTAAATGGAGATAAGGTCCCGGATATCGATTTGAATTTTGCGGGAGAATATCAATCGTTTGCGCAAAACTGTCTGCGCACTATGTTTGGAAGAGACCACGTCTTTTTTGCGGGTACGATTTCTACTATGTCAGAAAAAACCGCTACACAATATGTCGATCTCTATATAAAAGACCACAACTTAACAATAAATGAAGAAGAAGTCGCTTTGTTGGCACAAGGTCTGATCGGTATAAAACGCAACACCGGACGCCACCCGGGAGCACTAATAATAATCCCGGACGGGTTCGACGCCGAGGATTTTACCCCGCTTCAGTATCCCGCCAGCGATAGTGAACATGAAAAAGTTTCCACACATTTTCATGCTTATGGGCTTTTTGACAGCTGTCTTACGATGGATATATTAGGGCATTCCGTTTTTGATATGATCCATCATTTAGAGGAGACCACCGGTGTAAAAGTCAGCGATATTCCAATGAACGATCCGATCGTCTACAGCCTGTATACTTCTTTTGATGCGCTTGGTGCAACATCTGCAGAATTCGAATGCAACACGGGAACGCTGTCTCTTCCGGAAACGGATGATCCGTTTGTTCGACAGATGTTAAAATTATGCGAACCAAGAAACTTTTCCGATCTTACCAAAATTTCCGGTCTCTCTCACGGAACGGGCGTATGGCTTGACAATGCGCAGGAATTGATAAGCAACGGAATCTGCTCGCTATCGGACGTCGCCGCCGTACGGGACGACATTATGAATTATCTGATGAAGAAAGGACTTGATAAAGAAACTTCGTTCAAAATAATGGAGGCTACCCGCAAGGGCAGAGCAAATCAAATCTTAACAGAGGAGATTATAAACGATATGCTCGAGCATGGAGTGCACGAATGGTATATCGAGAGTTTGAGAATGATCCGATATATGTTTCCGAAAGCTCACGCAGCTGCATATATGATCAACGACATACGACTCGCTTGGTACAAGCTTCATTACCCGAAAGAATACTATAAAACGTACCTTTCGATATACGGAAATGATCGGGATGATGAAAAAACTGTCACAATTATAAATGAAGCGATAAGTAGGGACGCAGATATTTGATTTTACACGATAACCGAGAGCGTAAAACTATATAAACTGAGCCAATGTTTCAGATCACGGAGGAATACTATGTTTGAAATACAGGGAGCGTATGCAACTGCAAAAGTATTTACAGAAGAAATTGAATCCTCAGCGGAAGGTCAGATAAAGGCCATGTGCGATCAGCCGTTCGTCAAAGGCGCAAAGATACGGGTCATGCCAGATGTTCATGCCGGGGCAGGGTGCACCATCGGCACGACGATGACTGTAGGAGAATACGTAGTGCCGAATATCGTCGGCGTTGATATTGGCTGCGGGATGGATGTTGTAAAGCTGGAAGAAAAGCGCATCGATCTTCCAAAACTTGATTCATTTATCCGGCAAAACATTCCTCACGGCAGAGACGTTCGGGCAAGGCCGCATCGAGGACACGGGCGGATAGATCTTGAAGAATTGTTGTGTCTTCCGAAACTGGACAAACGTCGCATAAAAGAAAGTCTAGGCACGCTTGGAGGAGGCAATCATTTCATTGAAATTGACCGTGACACGGAAGAAAACTTGTATCTTGTGATCCACACCGGCAGCCGGAATCCCGGACTCCAAGTTGCCCAACACTATCAGAAAAGGGCGTACTGTTCACTCGGCGGAAAAAGTCAGACGGAAGTACCTTATGAATTAGCATACCTTGCGGATAAGGAGCGGGATGATTATCTGCACGATATGGAATTTATGCAGCGTTTCGCCGCTTTGAACAGACGGATCATCCGCGAAGAGATCATTGACAAAATGAAGCTGCATGAAGAGGATTTCTTTACGACAGTACACAATTATATCGATATGGACAATATGATCTTGCGTAAGGGGGCCGTATCTGCAAAGGCGGGCGAAAGGCTCCTGATCCCGCTCAATATGCGCGACGGGTCGCTTATCTGCACCGGGCTTGGAAATGACGAATGGAATCAAAGCGCGCCGCACGGAGCAGGTCGCCTTTTCAGCAGAAAAGAAGCCGAGGAACGTTTCACCGTGTCTGCCTTCAAAAAGGAGATGGAAGGTATATTCACAACATCTGTTGATTCCGACACTCTGGACGAATGCCCTATGGCGTATAAGGATCCTGACAGTATTATCAACGCGATCGGTGAAACTGTGAAAATTGAAAAGCAAATCAAACCGATTTATAATTTCAAATCAAGCGATCAGTTCAGAAAGAAACGATGAAAACAAGCAGATTTGCTCCTTATCCGAAACCGTCTGAAAAAAGGCGAGGGAACGACATCGAAATGTTGTAGCCTCAAAGCCTGCGCCATAGCAGCGAAGAAAAACAATTACGTTTTTCCGGCGGCAGTTGACAAACTATCATTGGAATGATATAATTCAGACGTATCATCCCAATGATAGGAGTGGTCTGCTTTGGAGAAGATCATGTTGTTTCATGGAAGTAATCAAATCGTTGAAACTCCGGAACTGTCACAGGGGAATACTCATAATGACTACGGGCTGGGTTTCTATTGCACCCGGATCGAGGATATGGCAAAGGAATGGGCATGTAAGAATCAAAAGGACGGTTTTGTAAATCGTTATGAGTTAGATATGGATGGGCTCCGTGTCTTGAATCTGTCCGACGGTAACCATACTGTTCTGAACTGGATCGCCATTCTGCTGAAAAACAGAACCTTCCGCCTTCGCTCTCCGATTGCCATTGACGCCAGAGAGTATTTGATCGAGCATTTCGCAATCGACACCGCGGCTTACGACGTCATCGTAGGTTACCGTGCAAACGATTCCTATTTCCAGTATGCAGAATCCTTCGTGGAAAACACCTTGCCGCTGCGCAGCCTGAACCGTGCCTTGACGCTGGGCAAACTGAGTCTGCAAACCGTTATTGTGTCTGAAAAGGCATTCGGGCAGATCCATTTCATTGACGCAGAGCCGGTAGCTAAAACAGTTTATTACCCAAAGTTCTTTGAACGGGACGCGAATGCAAGACAGACATATGTAACCGAGATCGCTAAAAGCAGATCCTATCGGAACGACATATTTGTGCTGGATATTTTGAGAGAGGAGATGGCAAATGATGACCCGCGCATACAGAGAATCTTATTTGAGTGACGCCAAGGATCGTCTGTCTCAGTTCTTCGATTATCTGATCAACGACTGTGGCTTGAAAGCGGATTGGGTCGCATCCATCTTTCTCTCCTCCGGGTATGCTGAACAGTTCGAGCGGGGTAACCCAGCAATCCTTGCAGGAATGTCCGGCATTGAACTTGCGAGGGTAGTCGTGGAGGCAACCTACAAAAAGAAAAAGCTGCCGGAGCCGAAATATGCCGAAGGGCTTTCTCCTGAGTATTGGTCAGGCTGGGCGCTGGCGGAGTATCAGTGGCACAGTGGGAAGCGCTTCAAGGATATCTTTGAGCATGTGAAACTGTCCGATATTATCTCTATGTACTCGGTGTATCACGAGATGGACATCTCCAAGTTCATCGAGACGATGGATGAGAAGTGTGCGATGGCATTGCCGGAATGCAGATTGAAAAAGCTGCGGGAAAGTCGAGGACTGTCACAGTCAGAGCTTGCGAAGATATCCGGCGTCAGCCTCCGATCTATCCAAATGTACGAGCAGCGCGTAAACGACATCGATAAAGCCCAAGCGCAGACGATATATAAGCTCTCGCGTGTGGTCGGCTGTACGGTGGAGGATCTCTTGGAAAAGCCGATGGACTGAAAAAGAGCAATAAATGCAAAGAACATATTTTAGGAAAAGGGATGTAGGTAATGAGCCTTTTTTGGCTAAACAACGGTTTTATCTGCAAAGAATTATATGGCCCATTTGTAATTGCAAAAGATATTGAGTACAAAGAAGAGTTATCTAAAAAGTATTCTATTGTATTGAACCAGGCCATTAAAGCCGGAGCAGATGAAGAAAGCATTAGAATAATAAAAAAATACAAAGATAAAATAATTGAAGCGATTAATTGCTATTACAGAGCAGACATAGCAAAATGCAATATTATTATAAAAAACTTGATAAAAGATGTAGGTGAAAATCCATTCGCGGTCAGTAAGCTTAACCAAAGTTTTGCATTTTACGGACCTCATAATAAAGAACTTCAACTATTTAGATGTAGATTGGGGAATCCGTCCCAAACATATTCTGCAAAAGAAATGCTATTCCTTCCGGAAGAGATGCGCGCAAAGACTGGAAATTACAGGTTCAGCATCCCAGGTAATCCAAGTTTTTATTTGGCAAATTCATCTTATGGATGTTGGATCGAAACTGGATTTCCGGCAGAAACAAGTTTCAATGTGTCTCCCGTTGTTCTTGAAGGCCAACAGAAAATACTTAATTTAGCTGTTATGATACGAGATTTTACGAGGCTCAATGAATTTGAAGAAAATAGGGTTCATTGTTGGCTAAAGCTAATCATGCTGTCAATTGCAACTTCTTACAGAGTAACAGAAGCAGAAAGAACATTTAAATCTGAATATGTTATTTCTCAATCAATTATGATGGCATGCAAAAAATTGGGATATGACGGCGTCGCTTATTATTCAAAAAGAGTCCATGATGAAGCGTTTGCACTTTGTGCCATCAATCTTGCGTTATTTGTAGATTACGCGAACAAAAAGCCATCCATTTTAAATCATATTAAAATGGATGATGCATTTAACTTTGCGGTTTATAAACGCTTAAATCCATCTTTGAAATATAAAGATTATGAATTAAGATCTGTAAATACAGGACTTATAACGAATATCGGGAATTATGCACGACAATATCCTTACAGAGAAACGGATTTTTATGAATTTGATAAGTTCCTATTTGTGACATGGAGTGATAGAAACGATTCAAGAAAAAAAGAGCAACTTGCTTTCGGACAGTTTGAACAATATACTGCAAAATGCTGATACGCAGAAAACATAGACCTAGCGAAAGGGGCTGTAGCGAAATAAAAAATCGCTACAGCCCCTCAAAATATGTAAGGTAGTTTGAGAAGAACGTGTATTCTGTTGAAAACGCAGTAAAAATATCAAAGCACAACAGACACGACCGAAAAAGCGGCGTGCCGTCAAGGAAAGTATTCGGTTGCTCTCGCGGTTAAGCTCGGACTTTTTTGAATAACTGCGTACCGGTAGGGTCTGTCCCAAAATTTGTGTAAAGTCCGAAGCATGGTGTAAAACAGAGCAAAAATAATATATTGCGGGAGGGCGGATTATTCCGGCCTCCCTTTCTTGCAGTATAAGCGGGAACGGAATGCATGTCAAGGGCGGCGGC